>JAFRGW010000037.1 GCA_017433615.1 Eubacterium sp. | reverse complement strand
GTTCTGTCATACCGATGACGGAAACAAGGGAGGTGTCCTTGAACAGTGTGATCAGCTCGTTGCCGAGCGCCGGCAGAATGTTCTTGACCGCCTGTGGAATGATGATTTCCTTCATGACAGTTCCGTAATTCATGCCGAGAGACCGGCCGGCTTCCATCTGTCCCGGATCGACGGACATGATGCCGCCGCGGATGATTTCCGCTACATATGCACCGGAGTTAATACCCAGCGAAAGGATTGCGACGCCCATCAGATTGCGGCTCGTCGCAAATACTACGAATCCCATGATCAGGAGCTGTACCATCATCGGGGTGCCGCGGATCACGGTTGTATACAACTTACAGATGGCATTTGCAATTGCAAGTCCCGGAGAGACTTTTCCGCCCTTCTGCTGGTCATGCAGGGTACGGACAACAGCTACGATGATACCGAAGATGACACCCAGAGCGAGCGCGCCAAGTGTCAGAAGAAGCGATTTGCCGAGGCCTTCCAGGTAGAGTTTCCACCGGTCGCCCTCGATAAAGCTCATGACAAACTGTTCACTGAGCGTGGCTTTTGCACCCAATTTGATTCCTCCCTCATAAATTATAAAAGCGCCGGAGTCATGCATGACACACGACTTCGGCGCCATTCTGATCTGCTGTTATGCTGTAGATTTCTTACCGCATATCGCTCTTTTCAAAAATGATTACTCTGTGATGTACTTGTCAACGATTGACTGTACGGTTCCGTCATCGATGAGTTCGTTCAGCGCATCGTTAACTGCATTGTACAGGCCTGCATTTTCCTTGCCGATACCGATTGCATATTCCTCATTTGCATACTCTGTGTCGAGGATCTTGAGGCCTTCGTTCTCAGCGACGTATGCCTTCGCCGGCTCGCTGTCGATGACAACTGCGTCAACTTTGCCGGTCAGCAGTGCCTGTGTAGCAGTTGCGCCGGTGTCATATGCTGTGACATTGTCTGCGCCGTAATCATCTTCGCAGTAGATGTGACCTGTGGTACCCTGCTGTACGCCGATCATCTTGCCGTCAAGATCTTCGACTGTTGCAATGTCAGAATCCTCTGTGACAATGATAACCTGAACTGCATTTGCATAAGTATCCGTAAAGTCAACGTTCTGCTTGCGCTCTTCGTTGACTGTCATGCCCGCCATTGCGATATCACTCTTGCCGCCCTGGACTGCTGTGATAACAGATGAGAAGTCCATGTTGTCGACAACCAGCTCAAGACCGAGCTTCTCAGCGATTGCAGTTGCGATCTCAACGTCGATTCCCTCGAAGCCGCCGTCATCGGTGGTCATCTCATACGGAGGAAATGCTGCGTTGGTTGCCATGTGAAGAACGCCGTCCTCTACCAGAACCATCTCTGCGTCTTCTGTCTCTGATGCCGCTGAAGATGCCTCGGATGCTGCTGAAGATGCTGCCTCTGCCGCCTCAGATGCTGCAGAAGAAGCTGCTGAAGATGCTGCAGATGTCGCTGCGGAATCAGAAGAACCGCCGCATGCTGCGAGGCTGATTGCCATACCAAGTGCCAATACTGTTGAAATTACTTTTTTCACGTTACTCACTCCCTAAATTAATGTGTTTCTAAAATGTACTGCTCTGTTTTGATACCATTGATGGTTCTGTATATATTATTTATATGAATGCATAATATTCACAAAACCTGTATTATCCTATCACTATGCGGTTTCGCTGTCAAATCTTTTCGCGTCATTATGCGGTTTCGACGTCAAACCATTTCTCGTTCACGACAGGATTTCGGGAGAAATCGAACATACGACCGGATTCTGGTACAAATGTTGTGCAATATATCCTTGTGGATTCTTCCTGAAAAGATTACAATTTTATTAGTTGTAAACAAACACTTCACCTGCCAGTACAGGATGAACGCTATTCATAAACGGATCTGCATATGAATGAACACAAAACTGCAATAAACAAAAGAACACTCCACATCCGGCCGCTTCCGGATGAATTCGGGATCACTTTAAAGAAGGCGGCGGCAGATCATACTGCTTCCGGAGGCGCATCCAGACCGGCTGGCGGCGAGAATACCGGTTCTTCTACTTCCGGTGCGTCTGACGGCAGGAATACCGGTTCTTCTTCATCCGGTACGTCCGCCGGCATGATTTCCGGTTCTTCTTCATCCGGCGCGTCTGACGGCAGGAATACCGGATATGCTGCCGGTGATTCATCTCATGATCCGCATCAGGGAACTCCGCCAGTTTCTACTGTGAAATCGAAGCCGGCAAAAAAGAAGATGACTTTTGGAAGATTCATTTTGATGTTATTTGTGTGCGGCATCGCTTACTGGGCTGGAAAAAGTATTGCCCCCTATATGGGATTTGGCTCTTCCAGAACGATCAACACCGTATCTGAATCCTTCTCTTCTGCTGCTGAAACCAACACTGATTCGGATGAGACAGAGAGCACAATTGCTGCCGGTTCCGGTTTCGGTAATATTTCAGATGACAGGGTTACTGCGACAGCAGAAACTGTACAGGAGTATTTCGCTTCAATGGGGTCTGTCGATTTGTCCCAGATTGGCAGCCAGACAGCTGAGGCCGGCTCAGATCTTTATATCACCAATCTTGAACAGGGAAAGATCGTTGGATCGCAACAGGAAATAACAGTGATTCCATGGAATGATGCATGGAAATCTGATGACGACGAGCCAAGAATCAGACATAATGTTTCTGGTATCGATGTTACATTTACCATAAATAATAAATATGCCAGCTGCTCTTATTCGTATGATCTTGAAGCAGCCGCCCCGATGTACGAGCGTTACAAACAGATATCCGGCCGTGAATTGTCGGAACTGCAGCAGAAGGAAATTGCTGGAACTGTCTACCAGACATTCCATCAGCAGACGAATGATCTGGTTTATGCATATGCAATGCGTGACCTTGATACGGAAGGCAAATTCTGTTGTTATGTGAACACAGGAAGCGACACAGATATTGATATCGATGAATTACTGGAAAATGCACTTTCCGGTTTGCAGACTGTAAACAACTCATTTGAGAGCATTACAGCGGCTTCGCCGGTCGCTGCACGCATGCTCGCAGAAGATAACGGAGCATGCAGGGTAATCGTGCAGTCTGATATTTTGCGGCACGCCGGACTCTGGAAACAGGCCGAATCCGTACAAGGATACGGCAACTATGGAAACGGACTGTACTGGAATGCAGGCGAAACAAGAGGATTACTTTCTTATTCTCATTATTACGCGTACACAACAGGTGTTGATACCTGTGAATCGGTCTCTTACGACTTCAGTCGTGGCGGTGAGGCTGATTTCAAAGAGGAGTCCGTCAAAACGGGTTATTCAGATGAATATGTTTCGAAGCTGAAAAAGGGAAAACTGCAGAAGGGGGATGTTAATGGATATCCGGTATATGCAAGATTCCTGCAGTTTCAATATACACGTCCGGATACTCCTGTCGTAATCGAGTTGATCTCGATTGGTGTACAACTCACGGATGACTGCTATCTTTTCATTCAGGAAAAAGTTGAAGATCCGCCCGAAAGCTATGAAGATCAGCTGGAATCTGTAGTTGCCCGCCTGGCCGGAGACTATCTGCAGGTTGTATCGTAAACAAATGAATTGCAAAGTGCCTGCCGCCATATGGCGACAGGCACTGTTTTTATGCTCTGTTTATCATCTGAACAACATAAACTCTTGTTTTATGTTGACAAGCATATTTCTTTCTAACATCCGACAGCCGTATTCAGCTGCGGTTCACGTTTCTGAGCGATTCGCGGTTTTTCAGCCGCGGTTCAGCAGGGATACACCTGTCATCTCCTTCGGCTGCGGAATATTCATCATATCCAGCAGGGTCGGAACGATGTCCGCGAGGCGTCCGCCCTCTTTCAGTGACCAGGACGGATCTGCATTGACCAGAATAAACGGAACCGGATTGGTTGTGTGTGCTGTGAACGGATCGCCGGTCTCTTCGTCGACCATGTATTCTGCATTTCCATGGTCAGCGCAGATAAACATCTGTGCGCCGGTTTCCTTGACCGCCTCAACAGCACGGCCAACACATTCATCAACTGCCTCAATTGCCTTGATTGCCGCTTCTTCGACACCGGTATGTCCTACCATGTCCGGATTTGCGAAGTTGATGATGATAACGTCGTATTTCTTTGAGCGGATTGCTTCGCACAGGTTGTCGCAGACTTCGTATGCACTCATCTCCGGCTGCATGTCATAGGTCGGTACCTTTGGGCTATTGACCAGAATGCGGTCCTCGCCCGGATACGGCTCCTCGATGCCGCCGTTGAAGAAGAATGTAACGTGTGCGTATTTCTCGGTCTCTGCGGTGTGCAGCTGTGTCTTGCCAAGTGAAGAGAGATACTGTGCAAATGTATTTGTGATCTCTTCTTTCTTGAATGCGACCAGCTTGTTCGGAATGGTCTCGTCGTAATCCTTGAAGCAGACGTAGGTCAGATTTTCCAGACGTTCCCGCGCAAATCCAGTGAATTCCGGATCACAGAACGCGCGTGTGATCTCTCTTGCGCGGTCCGGGCGGAAGTTGTAGAAAATAACGGAATCGCCGTCTTTGACCGTTGCGACCGGTGTGCCGTCTTCCTTTTTCATAACGATCGGAACAACAAATTCATCGGTAACTTCGTTGTCATAGGATGCCTGCAGAGCTGCGACAGGATCTGTGCCGCCGTCAACACCTACACCAAGCGTCAGTGCCTTGTATGCGATCTCCTCGCGCTCCCAGCGGTTGTCACGGTCCATTGCGTAGTAACGGCCGGAAATTACGCCGATACGGCCGACGCCGATTTCATTCATTTTTTCAATCAGTTCTTTGATGTAGTCGATACCAGATGTCGGCGGTGTGTCTCTGCCGTCCAGGAAGCAATGTACGCAGACATCTTCCAGGCCCTGCTTCTTTGCCATCTCCAGCAGCGCGTACAGATGTGTATTGTGGCTGTGTACGCCGCCGTCAGAAAGGAGTCCCCACAGATGCAGGGTTCCGTTGTTCTTCTTCGCATTCTCAATGGCGTGGAGAAGT
>JAFRGW010000036.1 GCA_017433615.1 Eubacterium sp. | reverse complement strand
GCTATGGTGTTACGATTTTGAAACAATAAAAGAGGAGAAAAACAATGGTTAAAACGAAGCGATGCATGTTTATACTACTGACCGCTATGCTGATTCTTTTTTCGGCAATTCCTGCTTTTGCCGCATCAAAGCCAACCAGGAATTCTCTGATTCAAAAGATTCAGAATAAGGGAGCCGGAGAAATTAAAAAGACATATTATAGTGATTTCGATGGCGACGGAAAGAAGGAACTATTTGCAGTCGCAGACGGACGCTATGATGAACCGAGTCAGATCTGGTTTGCCAGCAGTAAAGAAGTTAAACTGTTGTACGACGACATGGCAGTATATTATGAGTATGGAAATGTCGGTATCGCCAAGATTTCGAAAAAACAGAAACTTTTTCTGGCTGAGGTGGGCGGATACGGAAGCGGGAGCGCATCGAAAGGATGGTATGTAAAAAAAGGAAAAGCGAAAACCATCAAGAAAGTGGGTTCTGCCACGAAGCAGCTAAAGAAAAAAGAATTCACATTTACCGGGCATGCATTTGATTCTGTCAGAATGACGGACGGCTCAACCTATGGACACACATACAAACCGTATTATGCAAAATGGACCGGGAAGAAGTTCAAAGAATATAAAGGAAAATATATTACAAAAACACAGTTAAAGAAGTATTCAGGAACGAAGAAGGTTTTAAATCTGATAAAGAAGAATGGTTATACGGTTATGAACATCATCCGGCGTGGAAATGGGATCATTAATATTAACATTTCCAAAACAGATACTTCAGGAGATACCAGATTTGATAACGTGACGCTCCGGATCAAGAAGAAGAAAGCGGTGCTGGTGAAAGCCTATGCGCAGGGAGCAGATTTTGCGTCAGTGTATAGTTATGGAGGGACGTATCTGCTGAGTGCATTCTGAGTATTGTGCGCAGGGGGTGAACGTGTCAGAGTTTTCGAACACATCTGCGTGTTTTGATAAGAATACAAGCGGGCGCCGGCAGATATTTGCCGGCGCCCTGCGCATTGAACCCCATCGGGTTCCTGAAGATATTTTATTTTACATAATTTGCGTTGACCCAGCCTTCTTTGTTGAGGTTGCTTGCATAAGCCCATACATAAGCGCCGCTGGTGATGTCAGCTCTGATCTGGATCTTGGTTCCATTCTGCAGCTTACCGATTTCATTTTTATCATCATATGCAGGTGCATTTCTGAGTGCCAGATAATTCTTAGTTCCGGTGACGGTTACCCATTTCCATGAGCCGGAGATTCCTGACTTTCCACCTGTTACCTGCTCAAGTTCCTGCTCATTGATTTTGTTCATATCTGTCATGATTGTGTCCTCATTAAAAATTTTTAGATTTACGCGTTTATTATATAACCATTACGGATAAAAAACCAGTATTTTATAATAAGTTTACTGCGGCGCGCTGCATTTTTCAGAATTTTTAACCGGAAACTTTATCAGTGTCCGATCAGGTGGCCTGCAACCCAGCCATAATCATAAGCGCCGGCCAGGTTGATCTCATACCAGTCAAATCCGTTATTGCGGACGACGCGGCCGGTCGGGAATACTTCTGTGCCGTTCGGGATGGTGAAGAAGACCGGTGAATTGAGATCCGGCTCTTTTCTGCAGTTAACATATGCATATCCTTGATGCGGGTTATTTACAACATTCATCTGTCCGCCTGTTACCTTTTCAAGTGTCTCTGCATTGATTTTGTTCATATCTGTCATGATTTTGTCCTCCTTATTTAGAATTTATCTTGAATTGGGTTTGTTGCTGTGTTGTTATCTTTTGTGATTACAGCGTAACAGGGCATGTCTGCTAAATGTCCAACAAGCAGAAAAGAAATTTAAAATTTTTTTTCGGGGGCGCGGGAGTGTCCGGCTGTACTCCGGAATGTGATCCGGAAGTGGACGGTAAGCAGTTAACGGAAGGCCTGAAAATGACGCCGGCGGATGGATATGCTATAATTAGGTAACATTTAGCAATGCAGCAGAGAGTTCTCGTCGGTTGATTATATTTTGGGAGGAACATACGTATGACATCACTTATCTGGCTTCTGATCCTGATCGTTGTCATCGGTGCGCCTGCACTGCGTAAATTGATCAGTCAGCGGCAAAAAAAGAAACAGGACGATCATGGTGAAGTCCCGCAGGGTCCGCGGATTAACATTCCGGTCGGTAAGATCGCTGGCGGAATTGTCCTTGCGGGCGCAGTGATTTTGCTGGTATTCAACGCTTTTTACAGTGTTTCAGAGCAGGAAAATGCAGTTGTGACGCAGTTTGGAAAAATTGTCAGGACAGATACTGCGGGGCTGTATTTTAAGATCCCGTTTTTGCAGCGTGTCCGTATGGTCGATATTACGACACACGGAACCGGCGTCGGCTACACGGTATCTGATACGGGTCAGAATATCGAGGATGCTGGTGAAGGGATTATGATCACATCGGACTTCAACCTGCTGAACATTGATTTCTATCTGGAATATAAAGTCGATGATCCGGTTGCGTATCTCTACTATTCAGAAGATCCGGAAGGAATTCTCAAGAATATCGCACTCGCAAGCATCCGTTCTGTCGTCTCAAATTATCCGGTTGATGATGCAATGACAACTGGCAAAAACCAGATCCAGGCAGATGTAAAAGAGACAATGATGCGGGAACTTGAGGAAAATGACATCGGTCTGCAGGTTGTCAATATCACAGTCCAGGATTCCGAGCCGCCGACCGATGCGATCAAGCAGGCATTTAAAGCGGTTGAGACAGCTAAACAGGGTGCTGACACAGCGCGGAACAATGCGCTGCAGTATCAGAACTCGCAGCTGCCAAATGCAGAAGCGCAGGCGGATAAGATTGTACAGGATGCCACTGCTGCAAAGGAGGCGCGTATTGCTGAGGCATCCGGTCAGGCTGCCCGTTTCAACGCAGAGTACGAGGAATATATCAAGTTCCCGGAAGTCACAAAAAAGCGCATGTTCTATGAAACCATGGAGGACATCCTGCCGGAACTCAAAGTGATCATCACAGATGGTGAAACACAGACGCTGCTTCCGCTGGACAGCTTTTCGGGCAGCGGACAGGCAGGTGATTCCGGTTCCGGGACAGGCAGCACAGCCGGATCCGGGAGCGGCACAGTGGGAACCGGCAGCGGCGGCACCGGGTCGTCTGCAGACGGCAGCGGCCGAACAGGAACAGGCAATTCAGAAATCGACGCCGGAACAATTTCAAATGGAGGGAACTGAATCATGAAAAAGAAAATCATTGCAGCTCTTTTTGCAATTGTCGTTCTGATCCTGCTCATAACCGCTCCGTTTGTCGTGCACCAGAAGGAGTTTGTTGTTGTCAAACAGTTTGGACGTATCGTCCGCACTGTGGAGACGCCGGGGCTTTATCTGAAAATCCCATTTGTACAGACCACGCAGCGTGTATCAACGGCGACAGTGCTGTATGATATCCCGGCATCAGATGTTATCACAAAAGACAAAAAGAGCATGATTGCTGACAATTATGTCCTCTGGAAGGTGACGGATCCAAGTAAGTACATCAAGACGCTCAATGCCATCAGTGAACGGGCAAATGAGCGTGTGGAGGCAGCTGTCTATACATCCGTTAAGAGTGTGATCTCCTCAATGTCGCAAGACGATATCATTGCGGCGCGGGGTGAAAAACTGACGGAACTGATCACGAAGCAGTCCAACAACGGGATGGACGGATATGGCATCTCGATTATCGAATCCCAGATCAAAATTCTCGATCTGCCCGAAGATAACAAAGAATCTGTCTATGAGCGTATGATCTCAGAGCGAAACAACATTGCCGCCTCCTATAAGGCGGAGGGCGATGCAGCTGCACAGAAGATTCGGAACGAGACAGACAAATCGGTCACGGTAACGCTGGCGGAAGCAGAAAAAGAAGCTGCTGTTCTGGAAGCACAGGGAGAAGCAGAGTACATGCAGATTCTCTCAGGGGCATACAGCGATCCGGAGAAAGCTGATTTCTATAGTTACCTGCGCGGACTGGACACATTGAAAAAGTCGATGGTCGGCCGGGATAAGACGCTGATTCTGGATAAAAATTCCGAGCTGGCGAAAATCCTGTACGGCAGTTCCAATGAATGAGTGAAGAGGCTGGCACTGTAAGTGTCTTTTGAATGTCTTTATGACGTATTGTATACATTCGGCTGCAAAACACAGATGTGTCCCGGCCTGAAGAGATATGCAGTTAAAACACCGAAGTTTGTGCGATAATTCCCTGGTTCCGCTTGTCAATGCAGAGCCGGGGAAGTATAGTAAAAGCATAAGGTTTACTTCTGTGGGTGAAGTAAAAAAGCAGTTTACTATTTACAGAATGGAGGTGTATCGATGGGTAAGTATGTCATCAAGGCAACGAAAAACGGCGGTTATAAATTTGACCTGAAGGCAACGAATGGTCAGGTCATTGCTTCATCGCAGATTTACAAGGCGCTGAAATCCTGTAAGGCCGGTATTGCCAGCGTGACCGCAAATGCTGCAGTTGCAGCAGAAGAAGATCAGACCGCAGAAGGCTTCACAAAAGAGAAAAATCCAAAGTTTGAGATCTATCCGGACAAAGCCGGCGAATTCCGGTTCCGTCTGAAAGCAAAGAATGGCCAGATCATTGCAGTAAGCGAAGGATACACGACCATGAAGGCGTGCAAAAACGGCATCGCAAGTGTTCGCAAGAACGCAGTCGATGCACCTGTTGAGATTGCAGAATAAACGAATTAAGAAAACAGCGTTTACGGCTAAGGATTATGGGTCTGGACCGGACGCTGTTTTTCTTCGAAGACGAAGACGCACAAATGCGTTGCGCAGCACGCGCGCGATCAGAGATCGCGATTGATTTACAGAAACGGCAGGAAACAATGTACGAACAGGAACGAAACGAACTGGAAAAGGACAGAAACGAACTGGAATGGCAGGAAGTCAGCAGGGAACATATTGTACAGGATGAATGGATTGATTTTCGGAAATCCGTGTACCGCTTTCCGGATGGATCCGAATTCGGCCCCTTTTACAGCTACAGCCGGCGAGACTATGTGGTGATTGTCGCGACAGATACCGAAGGCAACTATATCTGTGTGCGGCAGTTCCGGCAGGGAATCAGAGAGATCACGACAGAATTTCCAGCCGGCGGGATTGAGCGCACGGACGGAAAGACTTACCGGGGCCGGACTGGGGAATCTGCTTATGCAGAAGATGCGTTGGAAACGGCAAAGCGTGAACTGCGTGAGGAGACGGGATATATCTCCGATGACTGGAAACATCTGATTACCATCCCTTCCAACGCAACAATTGCTGATAATTACGCGCATTTTTTTTATGCTGCAAACTGCCGAAAAGAAAAAGAGCAGGATCTCGATGAATCCGAGTTCCTGCACGTTGTGCTGCATACAGATGCCGAAATTGATCAGCTTGTCAGCCGGGGAAAATTTCAGCAGGCCATGCACGTCCTTGGCTGGATGCTGGCGAAGCGGGGATAGATTCAATCGCGATCGCCATTTTTGATCGCACACGATCTGCCGGAGAATCAATACAGATGGGAAAATGATCTCACTCCGTCACCATGGCGTCTGCATCAAACAGCAGCTGAATCAGTTCCCTTGTGAAAATAAACGGCGCTTCGCCCCAGGGATTGAATACAAAGCCCGGTGCATTCATCTCAGTACATAGCTGAAGGGCTTCCCGGATCCCGTACGTGAGAATTGATTTTGCGGGAACCTTCTGCGATTCTTCCTGTGAAGTGAAGAATACGAGCCACTCGGAGCCGTCATTCAGGCGGACCGTGTTAAAGGCGAATTCTGTATGGTCTTCGGCGGGGACAGCCGGGATCAGCAGCTGTCCGCCTTCCTGCATCCGTGTGCGGATTGCATTGAGCAGTTCTGCCAGTGACGAGCGCTGATTTTCATTGTCAAAGGCCAGAATCGCATCTTCGATCAGTTTGTTTTCAGTAAATGTATCGGACATAGAGAACTCCCTGTTTTTTGTGAAATTATAGTGCCGTACCCGGCTGGTCCGGGCGGCAGAAGTTATACCGTTGCAAAAGATACAACAATAATAACAGAAATAACAAAAACTGTATACCGGATCAGTTTAGAAAGATTTAATCCTGAATTGTATGAAAATAAGTACAATAATTCATACGGTTATAGTATAATAAATATGCGGGGTGATCCCCGGCTGGACGCAGGATTCTGATGCTTTCAGTTATATGGAACGTGCGAAAACATCTATTATTAAGGGGTATCAAAATGACAATTTGTTATTTTACGGCAACGGGGAACTGCCTTTATGTAGCAAAGTCAATCGGAGGGAAGCTGCTTTCAATTCCGCAGCTGATGAAGACAGAACAGTTTGAGATCACGGATAAGGCAGTCGGTATTGTATGTCCGTGTTACGCAGTGGAAATGCCGATGATGGTCCGCGAGTTCATCGCAAAAGCAAAGATTCAGACAGATTATTTCTTCTTTATTTATACGTATGGATCCGGATATGGCGAGGCCTTCTGTCATGCGAAGCTTGCAGCGGAGGAAGCGGGGCTGGATCTTGCATATATCAATGCGGTTAAGATGGTTGATAACTATCTGCCCGGATTTGAGATGCAGGAGCAGATCCGTACGCTTCCACAGAAGGATGTAGATGGACAGATTAAGAAAATCTGTTCGGACATTTCTGCCAGAAAACAGGTGGATATTACGGTGACAGATACCAACCGGCAGCAGATGGAGATGTACAGCAATATGCTTGCCGGCCCGATTCTCAAGCGGACGACGGCGCAGAAGTATGTGATTGACGATACCTGCATCCGGTGCGGAATCTGTGCAAAGGTCTGTCCGGCGGATAACATTACGGTCGGCGACCAGGTCGTATTTTCAGATCATTGTGAAGTGTGCTATGCATGCCTGCACAACTGCCCGATGAATGCGCTGCACATCGTTCCGGAGCAGAGTTCTGCGAGGTTCCGTAATGAACATGTGGAACTGAAGGATATTATAGAGGCAAATCAGTAACAGAAGACAGAAGCTGCTATAGAGGCAAATCAGTAACAGAAAACAGAAGTTGTTGGAGAAGCAAAGCGTGCGTCAGAACGACGCACGCTTTTTTTCGGGTTTTGCTATATTAACCGGGCTGCATGATCAGATGTTTTGTTTCGAGATTCTCGATTGTCTGCGATCTGCGAGCTGCCGGTTTGCGTCGGATTTATGCCCGCAGATTGATCAGGCGGTCCAGCAGGTGCATGGCAACTTCTTCTTTGCTCATCAGCTCCAGCTGCTCGGCGTGATCTGCGGTGATCATGGTGACAACGTTGGTATCTGTTCCAAATCCGGCACCGGCTACTTTGACATTGTTGCCAACGATCATATCCAGATTTTTCTTTACCAGTTTTGCGCGTGCTCTGGCCTCCAGTTCGGAGGTCTCCATTGCGAAGCCGCAGAGCAGCTGACCCGGGCGCTTGTGGTCGCCGAGATACTGAAGCGTATCCGGAGTACGCTCCAGCTGAATCGAGAGATCACTGTCTTTTTTCTTGATCTTCTCATCAGAAACAGAAGCGGGACGGTAGTCGGCAACGGCTGCCGCTTTGATAATGATGTCCTGTTCTTCACTGCGTGCAGTGACTGCATTGAACAGATCCTGGGCGCTGCGGATCGGCACATAGGTTGTGAAGAGCGGAGGTTCCAGTGCGGTAATTCCGCTGACAAGCGTAACATCGGCACCGCGCAGGGATGCCATTTTCGCAATCGCGTATCCCATTTTGCCAGATGACCGGTTCGTGATATACCGGACGGGATCCATCGGTTCCTGTGTCGGACCGGCCGTAACAAGAATCTTCTTATCCGCAAGATCCTTCGGAAATGCGATTTCATGCAGGACATACTGGAGAATCAGATCTTCATCCGGAAATTTCCCGCTCCCGACATCACCGCATGCGAGCAGACCGGCTGCCGGTTCAATGACTTTCCAGCCATAGTTGAGCAGCGTCTGTTTGTTGTCCTGTGTAACCGGATTTTCGTACATCCGTGTGTTCATGGCCGGCGCGATCAGCTTCGGACATGTGCTGGCAAGAACCGTAGTGGTGAGCATATCGTCAGCGATTCCGTGCGCAAATTTTGCCATGATATTGGCAGTCGCAGGAGCAACCAGTACGAGATCTGCTTTCTTGGCAAGTTCTATATGTGTCACTTCCCAGGGATGATTGCGGTCGAAGGTATCGGTCAGGCATTTCTGCTTTGTGAGCGTCTCGAATGTGATCGGGTTGATGAAGCTGACTGCGTTTTCTGTCATGATGACATGCACTTCCGCATGCTGCTTCATCAGAAGGCTTGCCAGATTCGCTGCCTTATATGCGGCGATTCCGCCGGTGACACCCAGTACGATGGTTTTTCCTTTTAACATGGTTTGAACTCCTGTCTTTTCTCAGGTGAATTGCTGTCTTTTCTCAGGTGTATGGTTGCCTGTTCTCAGTTGAACTGCTGTCGGTATTTCAGTGTAACATTCCCTGAAATCTGATGCAAGATTTATCAGAGATACTGCTAATAATTCACACAAATTTCGTTTGTATTTGGCACTTTAATATGATACAATTCCAAAGGATCAAGAGAGATCCAGGATGTATTGTATCCCGGAAAGCCATTTGCATCAGACCAGATCGGCCGGATTCTTCCTTCCGGATCCGTCGTACCGCGCAGCGGACGGCAGGAGAAGGAAACAGCAGGTGCAGAAGAGACGGACAGAACGACGATGGTTCTGAGCAGGTGTGTGGAGGGAATAATAACAGGAGGACAAAGAAATGAAAAACAACACATCTGGAACTGTCAAACTCGTTACCATTGGGCTTCTCACCGCCATCCTGCTTCTGATGGCATACACACCGCTCGGATATCTGAATATCGGACCGCTGGCAATCACATTTAACATGATTCCGGTTGCAATCGCAGCGATCACACTCGGACCGGCAGGCGGCGCAGCAGTCGGAGCGGTCTTCGGACTGACTTCTTTCCTGCAGTGCATCGGTGTCGGCGGAACTTCCGCGATGGGCGCTATGCTGTTTTCTATCAACCCGTTCCTGGCATTTATCCAGCGTATGGTTCCGCGTGTACTTGACGGATTCCTGCTTGGATTCATCTTCCGGGGCGCAAAGAAGCACACCAACGCATTTGTGGCATCTTCCGTTACAGGATTCTTTGCCGCATTCCTTAACACCGTATTTTTCATGAGCTCTCTGGTACTTCTGTTCGGAAACACTTCCTATATTCAGGAAATGATGGGCGGAAGAAATGTGATCGTATTTATCTGTGTCACAGTCGGTATTAACGCAGTTTTCGAGATGCTTGCATCTACCATTATCACCGGCGCTGTCGGTGCAGCACTTGTAAAAGCACGCCTTGTGCAGACACCTGCCACAAAAAAAGTGATGGCTGAAGCCTGAGCATAACAGATATTCCGGCGGGCGGGCCGGCAGAAGGCACAGTC
Organism: Eubacterium sp.; assembly: GCA_017433615.1. GTDB lineage: Bacteria > Bacillota > Clostridia > Lachnospirales > Lachnospiraceae > CADBRN01. The sequence goes on along the minus strand of JAFRGW010000036.1, from coordinate 13,706 downwards.
TTCAGCATTTTGAGCGAATACTGAGATATACGCTTCGCGGAGTTCAGCGCCTGGTCCCGCAGGGGCGGGAATTGAATTTGAGGAGATCATATGATACTGCTCATTGATATCGGGAATACCAGTATTGTTCTGGGCGGCATGCAGAACGGGTCACTTCTGTTCACCGGACGCATTGCGACGCACGGAGAAGATCTGAGAAATTCCCTGAAAACATTTTTAGAGAAAAACAACACTGCACCGGAGGGAATCTCCGGTGCAGCGCTGGCTTCAGTGGTTCCAAAGGCAACTGAACAGGTCCTTGAAGCACTGCGGCAGTATGGCATCGAAGATACGATGGTGATTAACTGTCACACGGATACCGGACTCACGCTGGATGTCGATCATCCGGAGACGGTCGGAACAGATATGATCGTCGGTGCGGCAGCGGCAGTCAGCCGGTGCGGTGCGCCGGTGATTATGATCGATATGGGAACTGCCACGACCTTTTCCTATGTCGATGCGCAAAAGCATTACCAGGGGCATATTATTATGCCCGGGATCCGCGTGTCACTGGATGCCCTGCTCGACAAGACGGCACAGCTGCCGCCGATCGAACTGGAAGTGCCGCCGCATATCATAGGAAAGAATACGCCGGATGCCATGAAGAGCGGCATCATGTTCGGCAATGCCGCAATGGTGGATGGCATTCTGGACCGGATTATGGAGGCGTACGGCGTTTCGGACGAGGAGGTCGGGATGATTGCGACCGGCGGGCTGAGTCCGTTTGTCATGGAACTCTGCAGGCATGAGGTGATCGTGGATGACGATCTGCTGCTGAAGGGGCTGTATGAGATCTGGCTGAGGAATCATGAAATGTCAGGGCAATCCTGATCGTACATAACAGAATTTACAAAAACAGAAAAAGGCTGCTTCCGCAGGACGACAGAGTCTGCGGCGGCGGCCTTTTCTCATTTTTTTTGATAACCTGCTCTCAAAACACCATATGACTGAAAGGGTTGACCACTTCAGTGAAACTGTTATAATGTCATAAAGCATAGAAATCCGATGGGAAATATATTATATCAGAAACAATGGTGATGAAAATGACGCTGCAGCAAATTCATTATGCACTGACAATTGAAGAATGCGGATCCATGAACAAAGCTTCGGAAAAGCTGTTTATCGTACAGCCGACGCTGACAAATGCGATGCAGGAACTGGAGCATGAGGTCGGATTTTCTATCTTTCTCCGCTCACATAAGGGCGTGATTCCGACGCCGGAAGGGGCAGAATTGCTGGAAGATCTCAGAAATCTGTACCGGCACTACCAAATGGTTTTACAGAAATATGAAGGAGAGGGAAACTTCAAGCGGAAATTCGGGGTTTCGACACAGCACTATTCCTTCGCGGTAAAAGCATTTGTGGAGATGGCAAGAAAATATGACATGAAGCAATTTGATTTTTCACTCCGGGAGACCCAGACACAGAAAGTTCTCACAGATGTAGGCAGCCTGAAGAGCGAAGTCGGCATTCTGTACATGAGCACCGGGAATGAGCGAATGCTGCGAAAGCTGATGGCAGAGCAGCACGTTGCGTTTTATCCGCTGGTCAGAAGCAGAGCATATGTATATCTCTGGAAGGAACATCCGCTGGCCGGGGAGGAATCCATCGGGATTGAACAGCTGGAAAAATATCCGTGTCTGTCTTTCGAGCAGGAGGGAGAAGACCTGTTTCTCGCGGAAGAAATCCTGAGTGAGAACCGGTATCCGCAGACAATAAAAGTGAATGACCGGTCGACAATGCTCAATCTGATGGTTGGACTGAACGGATACACACTTTGTTCCGGCATCATTTCGGGTGATCTGAACGGCGACGGGTTTGTGGTGGTTCCCTTCCGGGACGACGAAGAAAACCAGAACAGCATTATGGAGATCGGATATATCACGAAAAAAAACAGTGTGCTGAGCCGGATGGCGGAAGAATATATCGCGGAACTAAAGCGATGTTTTGACACATTTCAGGGCTGAATAAAAGTAGATGAAAACGACACAAATAAGAGATTGTGAAATAGCATATCTTGTCAGGAAATTGTTGAGAGAGAACCAGGAAATAAGAGAGTATGAAAAAGGAGAAATGAACAGATGAGAAAGAAATGGATTCATTCAGCAGCAGCAGTTTTACTTAGTATCGCACTTGCGGGATGCGGAAGCAGCACGGCTGGCAGCGTCGATTCCGGCAGTATATCAAAAAGCAATTCTGATACTACTGCACAGAGCAGCAGCGAGTACGGAGAAACTGGTCCGGAAGCCGGCGGCAGTAACGAACCAATTGAGCTGACGAATGTGTCGTATGATCCGACACGCGAACTATATGCCGCATACAACGAACTGTTTCAGGAGCATTATGAAGCAGAGCATGGACAGAAAATAGAGGTCACACAGTCACACGGCGGCTCAGGAAAACAGGCTCTTGAAGTGGCAAACGGTCTGGAGGCAGACGTTGTGACGCTGGCGCTGGAGGGAGATGTGCAGGTCGTGGCGGATGCAGGTCTGATTGATGATGGATTTACGTCCGAATTTGATGTGGACAGTTCTCCGTATACTTCGACGATTGTATTTCTGGTCCGTGCCGGCAATCCAAAGGAGATTTACGACTGGAATGATCTGGTGCGCGATGATGTGGGCATTATTACACCGAATCCGAAGACCTCCGGCGGCGCAATGTGGAATTACCTCGCTGCATGGTACTACTTTGAGTCGCAGGGCCAGAGTGAGGAGGAAGTGCTCGCCTCGATTCAGAAGCTCTACAGCAATGTCGAAGTGCTCGATTCAGGCGCACGCGGCGCGACGACTTCCTTTGTCGAGAACCAGCAGGGCGATGTGCTGCTTGCATGGGAAAATGAGGCATTTCTGTCTCTGAAGGAATATCCGGGCGAATACGAGATCGTAGTACCTTCTGTGTCCATTCTTTGCCAGCCAACGGTTGCCGTCGTGGATGAAGTGGCAAGAAAACATGGTACGGAAGAAGCAGCGGCGGAGTATCTGGAGTATCTCTACTCCGATGAAGCACAGGAGATTGAAGCGCAGAATTTCTATCGTCCGAGCACGGCGTCTGTCTATGACGAATATGTATTTACGGCAGATTCCAACACGATCACAGAGATACCGGCTGACGGAAAATGGATCAATGATAATATCACGCTGACCGACATCAGTCATTTTGGAGGATGGACCGAGGCAAGGGCAAAGCACTTTGCAGACGGGGCATATTTCGATCAGATTTACGAACAGTAACTTACAGCCGGGATCGTCAGAACGGTCCCGGCTGAACGGGAGATGATGGCATGAAAAAGAAAAGCATTATACCGGGATTCGGGTTGTCATTCGGTCTGACGATATCAATCTTATCGATCGTTGTACTGATCCCGCTTTGCTCACTAGTTGTTTTTACGGCAAAGCTGTCTCCGTCTGAATTTCTGTACACCATTACAAGACCGCGTATTCTCGCAGGTTATTATGTAAGTATCACGACAGCACTGGCCGCTTCGGTGGTGAATGTGGTGATGGGGCTGATTCTGGCCTGGGTGCTGGTCCGGTATGAGTTTCCCGGAAAACGGTTTCTGGACGGAATCATCGAACTGCCGTTCGCACTCCCGACCGCCGTGGCCGGAATTGCGCTTACGCATATGACGACGACGAACGGATGGGTCGGAAAGTTGTTCTATGATCTGTTTGGCATCAGGATCGCATATACGCGTTTGGGAATTACAATCGCTCTGATTTTTATCGGAATTCCGTTTGTCGTGCGTTCCGTTCAGCCGGTGCTGGAAAAGATCGATCTGCAGTATGAAGAAGCGGCGATGATACTGGGTGCAGACAGAAAAAGGATTTTTTTCAGTGTCATTTTTCCTGAAATCCTTCCGGCACTGATCTCAGGGTTCACACTCGCATTTGCACGCTGCATTGGTGAGTACGGAAGTGTTGTCTTTATTGCAGGAAACACACCTTATGAGACGGAGATCGCTCCGCTGCTCATTATGTCAGAACTGCAGGAATACGATTATGCAGCGGCAACTTCCATTGCGCTCGTTATGCTGGCGATCGCATTCGTGATCCTGTCTGTCAATGCAGTTCTGCAGGGCATGGTGGCGAAGCGTGTCAGCAATCTGGCCTGAGCAGGGGAGTAAATCGAGATCTCCGGCTGCGCGCGGGCTGCCTGAGACGCATGCGAAACAAAAGAGCAGAACCGGAGTGAATTAAACAGGAAGCTATGAGGTGAGACGAAATGGAAATCAGAAAAAACAGCGGACCACAGAAATGGACCCTGATTATCCTGTGCTTTGTGTTTCTGGCTGTGTTTCTGCTGCTGCCGCTGTTCTACATTATCACAACGGCACTGCGGCAGGGACTGGAAGCATATGTAAATGCGGTGCGGGATGAATATGCAGTCAAAGCCGTGCTGCTCACCATCCGGGCGACGATCTGGGCGGTTTGCGTCAATACTGTTTTCGGCATTGCCGCAGCCTGGTGTCTGACCAAATTTGCATTCCGCGGGAAGAAGATGCTTTCGACGCTGATTGATCTGCCGGTTACGGTTTCGCCGATTATCGCCGGCCTGATCTATGTGCTGACTTTTGGGCGGCAGAGCAGTCTCTATCCGATTCTGGAGCGGTACGGAATTCAGATTATATTTGCAGTTCCGGGCATTGTCCTGGCTACGATTTTTGTCACGTTCCCTTTTATCTCCAGAGAACTGATTCCGGTTCTGACGGCACAGGGAACAGACGAAGAGGAAGCAGCTGCGCTGATGGGCGCCGGGACCTTTACGATTTTCAGGAAGGTAACGCTGCCGCATATCAAATGGGCGCTTCTTTATGGAATTGTGCTGTGTACGGCACGTGCAATGGGAGAATTCGGAGCAGTATCGGTACTTTCCGGACATCTCAGAGGAAAGACAAATACGCTGCCGCTTTATATCGAACTGCTGTATCAGGGCTACGATTTTACGGGTGCATTTGCCGCGTCTTCGATTCTTGTGCTGATGGCAGTGATCGTGCTGATACTCCGGCTGGTACTGGAACAGAAGGGCAGCAAAGAACTGGACCTGAAAAAATAAAAAGATGACCGCGGACGCTGACCGGATCCGCACGCGAGGTGAAATAACGTGAGCGCTGAAAACGGGAATACCTGTATCGAATTAAAAAATATCAATAAGCATTTCAATACCTTCCATGCATCAAAGGATGTGAATATTTCCATACAAAAAGGAAAACTGGCGGCTCTGCTCGGTCCTTCCGGGAGCGGGAAAACCACGATTCTGCGGATGATAGCGGGTCTGGAGCAGCCGGACTCCGGTGAGATTGTGATCGACGGCAGGGTGGTTAATAAGATCCCCGGCAGTGAGCGCGGCATCGGATTTGTATTTCAAAGCTATGCATTGTTCCGGTATATGACGGTCTTTGACAATATTGCGTTTGGTCTGCGCGTCAGAAAAGTGCCGGAAAAGGAGATCCGGGAGCGGGTGACCGAATTGCTGAATCTGATCGGGTGCGCGGGACTTGAAAAGCGCTTTCCGAGCCAGCTCTCCGGCGGGCAGCGGCAGCGTGTGGCATTTGCGCGCGCGCTGGCGCCAAATCCGCAGATTCTGCTGCTGGATGAGCCGTTTGCCGCGATTGATGCCAAGGTGCGGCTGGAGCTGCGGACCTGGCTGAAGGAGATGATCACAAAGCTGAAAATCACCAGTATCTTTGTAACGCACGATCAGGATGAGGCGATTGAGGTAGCAGATGAGATTATCGTCACCAATCAGGGACGGGTGGAGCAGTCCGGCACGCCGCAGGAGCTGTACCGGAAGCCTGCCACACCGTTTGTCGCACAGTTTATCGGCAATTCCATTCCGATCAGAAACTTTGAGCGGTTCCGCTTCTTCGAGAAGTCAGATGACAATGTGACGGCAATCCTGCGTCCGGAGTTTGTAAGCATTTTCAAAAAAGGCGAGCGTGTACAGTACGCCGAGTCTGCAGAAGAGGCAGTTGTTGAGGATATCATTTTCAGAGGAAGCAGTCTGGAAATCCGGGCGCGGCTTCACGACAATCTGATCTCTTCCATCCGAAGCATTAATGATGCGCCTGTTGAAGTGGGCGAAACAGTAGATGTATTCATTTACAGACTGTTTTTGCTGCGTGGAGATACGGTCACGCTCGTGCAGAACCAGACGATCAAAGACGAATCAGTAATCATATGATGATCCCAGGGTCAGGGGCCCCGACATGAGCATGGAGAAAAAACAATGGAGCATATCATCATCAAATCGGATGTTCTGATTATCGGCGGCGGCACGGCCGGCTGTTATGCTGCGGTACGTCTCGCAGAACTGTCAGATCTGCGCATTGTCATTGCAGAAAAGGCCAATATTGAGAGAAGCGGCTGCCTGGCGGCAGGTGTAAATGCGCTGAATGCCTATATTTCAGAAGGATACACTCCGATGGACTATGTACGGTATGCCTCCCGGGATGCCGGCGGGATTGTCAGAGAGGATCTTCTGCTGGATATCAGTGTCAGGCTGAACGCAGTTACGCATGATCTGGAGCGGAAAGGTCTTACCATTCTTAAGGATGCCGACGGAAACTATGTGACGCGCGGATGGCGGAATCTTAAGATTAACGGCGAGAACATCAAGCCGATTCTGGCAGAAGCTGTCAGATCAAAAGAAAATGTTGCCGTATACAATCACGTAAATATTACAGATTACAGGTATGATGCATCGGGGGTAAAAGGAGCCTATGGGTTCAGTACTTCAGATGGCGTTTTTTATGAATTTCAGGCAGATGCGGTACTGATTGCGACAGGCGGCGCAGCGGGACTGTACCGGCCGAATAATCCCGGCCCGAATGCACATCAGATGTGGTATTGCCCGTTCAACACAGGGGCAGGATACAGTATGGGCATTCTGGCAGGAGCAGAGATGACAACCTTTGAAATGCGGTTCATTGCGCTGCGCTGCAAAGACACCATTGCACCGACAGGTACGATTGCGCAGGGGGTCGGTGCGCATCAGATCAATGTGAAAAAGAGCCGGTATGAAGAAGCATACGGGAATTCCACAGCGCAGAGACTCTGGGGAACTGTATCAGAGAACCTGGCGGGACGCGGCCCCTGTTATCTGGAAACAAGAGGAATCCCGGAACAACAGGAAACGGATCTGTACAAAGCTTATCTCAACATGGCACCGCTGCAGACGCTGAAGTGGATCGACTCCGGAAACGGTCCGTCCCGCACAAATACAGAGATCGAAGGGACAGAGCCATATGTTGTCGGGGGGCACACGGCCAGCGGATACTGGGTCGGAAGGGACCGGAGCACCACATTGAATGGATTGTTTGCTGCAGGGGATGCAGCCGGCGGCGCACCGCAGAAATACGTGACGGGAGCGCTTGCCGAGGGAGCAATCGCAGCTGAAGGAATCCTGAATTATCTTCGCAGCCTGCGCATAAAGACAGTTTTCGGTGAGACGGAAGCCGGAACTGCAGAGCTGGAACAGCAGGCTCTCCGGCAGAAAGATACATACGAGCGTCTTCTCAGGAAGCGCGCAGGAACACCTAATCAGATCGCAGGGAATTTATTGAACCGGCCAAAGAATACTGCGCAGGGCTGCACAGAGAGGCCCGGGCTTCCTGCGGACAGAATTACACCAGATGATCTGGAACTGGCGATGCAGAAGACGATGGATACCTATGCCGGGGGAATACAGACGGCTTACCGGTACAGTGAAAAACTTCTGGACATCGCTGAAAGAGAGGTCTGTGATCTGCAGACAATGCTTCCTGATGTGTATGTTGCGGATATCGATGACCTGCGCAGGTATTACGAGGTGCGTGACCGTCTGGTTGTATCACGGGTTCTGATCGCACATCTGCGCGCACGCAAAGAGACCAGATGGCGTGGATTTCAGGAGAACATTGATTATCCGGGAAGACGTGAAGGATATAACTGTTATATCAATTCGGTGATGGATGGTGACACAGTCAGAATCATAAAACGTGATCTGATAAAGATGAATGACTGATAAGCGTTAACGGACAACCAGTTTCCGGGGAGAACAGACACGGGGAAACGAGAGAAATGAGTATTGCGATCGACGGAAATAAATGTATCGGCTGCGGCAGATGCATCGAGATCTGTCCAGGCGGCATTATTAAAAAGAATCAGGATCATAAGGCATTTCTGAAACGGCCGCAGGATTGCTGGAGCTGTGGGTCCTGTATGAAAGTATGCAGCGCGGAGGCGGTTTTTATGTACCTGCCGGTCGAACTTGGCGGAAGAGGCGGCAGAATGACGCTGCAAAGGAACGGAAGCAGGATGGAATGGACAGTGACGCGCCAGGACGGAAGCAGTGTGACATTGACAACAAGTGCCGATACGGCAAACCGTTACTGAAGGCAGCGGAGAGATCTCCGGCTGATATGGAGAAACAACGATGGAAAACAAACTGACACATCTGGATGTACTTGAAGCCGAGGCAATCTATATTATGCGTGAGGTGGCAGCCGAATGCGAAAAGCCGGTGATGCTTTACTCAATCGGCAAGGACAGTTCTGTCATGCTGCATCTGGCACTGAAGGCATTTTACCCTGAGAAACCGCCGTTTCCGTTCCTTCATATCGATACGACATGGAAATTCAGGGAGATGATCCGGTTCCGGGATGAAACGGCACGAAAGTATGGAATCGAGATGCTTGTACATGTCAACGAAGACGGCGTAAAGAAGGGGATCAATCCATTTGATCACGGATCGTCCTACACAGACATTATGAAGACGCAGGCACTGAAACAGGCGCTTGCTGCAGGCGGCTACACCGCAGCGTTCGGCGGCGGACGCCGCGATGAAGAGAAATCCAGGGCAAAAGAGCGGATTTTTTCGTTCAGGAATTCCGCGCAGGGCTGGGATCCGAAGAACCAGCGGCCGGAGATGTGGAAACTTTACAACACGAAACTGCACAGAGGCGAGAGCATCCGTGTGTTTCCGCTCTCCAACTGGACAGAGAAGGATATCTGGCAGTACATCCGGCGGGAGAAGATTGAGATCGTACCGCTGTATTTTGCGGCGGAACGGCCCTGTGTCGAGCGGGACGGACAGCTGATTATGGTCGACGATGACCGGATGCGTCTGCGTGAAGGGGAGACTGTGCAGCACCGGAAAATCCGGTTCCGGACACTCGGGTGTTATCCCCTCACGGGTGGTTTTGAATCAGACGCAGAGACGATCGACGATGTAATCAGTGAGACATTGTCTGCGGTTGATTCAGAACGTACGACACGGGTCATTGACAGCGACAGCGGAGACGGCAGCATGGAGCGTCGCAAGAAAGAGGGGTATTTCTAACATGCGGGATCTACTTCGGTTTATAACATGCGGAAGTGTGGATGACGGAAAATCCACGCTGATCGGTCATATCCTGTACGATGCGAAGCTGCTGTATGCAGATCAGCAGCGCGCGCTCGAGCTTGCATCCAAAGCGGGAAGCAGAGGCGGCGCCATCGATTATGCGCTGCTTCTGGATGGCCTGACAGAAGAGCGGGAGCAGGGCATCACGATAGATGTTGCCTACCGCTATTTTACAACTGACGTTAGAAGCTTTATTGTTGCGGATACACCGGGGCACGAAGAGTATACGAGAAATATGGCAGTCGGCGCGTCGTCGGCAGATCTTGCGGTAATACTGGTTGACGCTGCGAAGGGCGTGCTGATCCAGACCAGAAGGCATGCGCGCATCTGTTCTGTCATGGGAATCCGGTATTTTGTATTTGCCGTAAATAAAATGGATCTGATCCGGTATGACGAGAAGATCTTTCAGAAAATCTGTATGGAAATCGCGGAACTCTGTAAGGAAACCGGTATCGAACATGCTGTAGTAATTCCGGTTTCCGCGACAGAAGGAGACAATGTCACAAAACCGTCGGACCGGATGAAGTGGTACAGCGGTACAACGCTGCTGGATTATCTGGAGCAGGTTGATGTGAATGAAACGGCAGAACAGGGATTTTATCTTCCGGTTCAGCGGGTCTGCAGGCCGGATCATACATTCCGCGGTTATCAAGGTCAGATCGAGAGCGGACAGATCAGAACCGGTGATCAGGTTACCGTCCTGCCGGGAAATGAAACCGCCGGGATCAGCAGCATTCTTGCCGGAGACCGCAGTGTGCAGGAGGCAGCGGCCGGACAGGCCGTCACACTGCAGCTTGACCGCGAAATTGATATATCGCGCGGTTCCGTCATATGTAAAGATACAGCACTAGAGACTGCGGATACGATTACGGCGACGCTGATCTGGATGGATGACATGCCGCTGCAGAATGGAAATCACTATTTTGTAAAACTCGGAACAGGGATGCTGCCCGGGCTTGTCACAAAAATATTGTATACCGTGGATATCAACACGGGAAAATTCCGGGAGACGGACATTCTGCAGAAAAATGAGATCGCTGTCTGCCGGATCGTGCTGACCGACAGAATACCGGCGGACCGCTTTCAGACGCACAGAACACTGGGAGAACTGATACTGATTGACCGCGTCAGCTTCATGACAAGTGCCTGCGGCGTCGTGGAACAGTGTGAGAAGAGTTCCGGGTCCACCGGTGAAAAAGCCACTGAGGAAACACGGTGTGCGTGCCTCGGACAGAAATCTGTCACGGTTGCGTTTCGCAGCGCGGACGGCATATCAGAAGCGCTTCTTGAAAAAGCGGAAAAAAAGCTGCTGCTCGGCGGAAGACACACATATCTGCTTGCGCCTGACCCGGCGTGGAATGTATCGCAGACGAAAGCTGTACTTGCACATCTGAACCGCGCAGGCATCATTGTGATGCTGCTGCTGACAGAGCAGGACGCGGAGCATTTTCAGGAGAGGATGCGGACGGATGTGATCTGGTACGCGGGCGAGCACAGGGACGCAGATGCGATTTCTTCCTTTGTGCGCTCGGTATCGACCTGGACCAATGACGTCGTGAACGGACCGCAGTATATCTAAAACGAGTGATATTGCAGTTCTCAGGAACGGAGTGAACCATGGAACAGACTTGTCATTTCAATACAAAGCTGCTGCACAGACAGGCGGCGCGGGAGTATGAGAACCGGGAGATTCTGCCGCCGGTATCCCAGGTCACGGCCTTTCGCTATGAATGCATGGAAGATCTGGAACGCGTCTTTCAGCACAGGAGCAGCGGATATGCGTATACCCGCATCGGGAATCCGACGCTGACAGCGTTTGAGCAGCGGATCAATGAACTGGAAGGCGGCGCGGGCGCGGTCAGCTGCAGCAGCGGAATGGCGGCAGTCGCAGCGGCTCTGCTGGCGGTGTGCGGCAGCGGTGATGAGATTATCGCAGGAAGCGGACTGTACGGCGGGACGATCGGCCTGTTTCACGATTTCGAAGCGCTCGGAATCCGCACACGCTTTGTAAAGGATCTTAGAGAGGCAGAACAGTATATTACGGAAAAGACAAAGGTGATTTTTGGCGAGCTGATCAGTAATCCGGCCCTGGATGTGATGGATGTGCCTGTGGTTTCCGGGATCGCCCACAGGGCAGGGATTCCGCTGTTCGTGGATGCGACGACGGCCACGCCGTATCTGGCGGCACCACTGAAGCTTGGCGCGGATGTCGTGATTCATTCCACTTCAAAATATATCAACGGCGGTGGAAATGCGATCGGCGGCGTGATTGTGGACGGCGGCAGATTTCCATGGGATTTTGCGCGGCACACCGCGCTGGCTGCGTTCAGGCAATACGGAAAGATGGCATTCTATGTGCGTCTGAAGACGGATCTGTGGGAAAATCTGGGCGGATGCATGGCACCGGCCAATGCGTTCTTAAGTTCAGCCGGACTCGATACGCTGGGGCTCCGCATGGAGCGGATCTGTCAGAATGCTGATGCGCTGGCACGCGCGCTCGCGGACATTCCGGGCATTGCGGTGAATTATCTGACGCTGCCGCATCATCCGTATCACGCCTATGTGGAAAAGGAACTGAATGGATACGGCGGAGGCATCCTGAGCTTCCGGGCGGGATCCAGGGCGAATGCGTTCCGTATCATCAATACACTGAAATATGCAATGATCGCCAGCAACATCGGGGATGTCAGAACGCTGGTGCTGCACCCGGCCTCGACGATATACCGGCAGGCCGGAAAGGCGGAGATGGAAGCCGCCGGGGTTTTTGAAGATACGGTCCGGGTAAGTGTCGGGATCGAGGATGGTGAAGATCTGATCCGTGATTTTACGGAGGCAGTCATGAAAAACAGATAAGCGCACAGAAATGAATCAGGAAGTCTGCTCGTGGAATTGTGAAACCGGACATTATGCAGAGAGGAGAAACAGGAATATGAAAGTAACGGTAGCCGGTGTGGAAAAGAAGTATCCGGAGGGATTAACGATTAAACAGCTTATTGAGCTGGAACAGGTGGAAACACCGCAGTATGTGACGGTTTCTGTGAATGATACTTTCGCAGAGCGTGAATCATTTGAATCTTACATTCTGAAGGATGGAGATGTCATTGAATTTCTCTATTTTATGGGAGGCGGCCGGTGATGTATTTTTCGAATGAACAGCTGGAGCGATATTCCAGACATATTATTTTAAAGGAGATCGGCGTGAAGGGGCAGGAGAAGCTCATGAACGCGAAGGTGATGATTATCGGTGCCGGAGGTCTCGGTGCACCTGCCGCCATGTACCTTGCGGCAGCAGGCGTGGGAACGATCGGAATTGCAGACGCGGATGTGGTAGATCTTTCAAACCTGCAGCGGCAGGTGATTCATACGACGGCCGATGTCGGGAAAAAGAAAGCAGAATCTGCTGCGGAGACGATGCGTGCCATCAATCCGGAAGTCCGTGTCAGAACGTACGATGCGTATGTGACAGCCTCGAATATCAGGGAGATTATTTCAGATTATGATTTCGTACTGGACGGAACGGATAATTTTCCGGCCAAGTTTCTGATCAATGATGCATGTGTGATGGAGAAAAAGCCGTTTTCACATGCAGGAATTCTGCGGTTTCAGGGACAGCTCACAACGATTATTCCGGGTGTCAGTCCCTGTTACCGCTGTATCTTTAAGGAGCCCCCGCCAAAGGACGCGGTACCGACCTGCAGCCAGGCAGGCGTGATCGGCGCGATGGGCGGTGTGATTGGTTCATTGCAGGCAATGGAGGCAGTCAAATACATTACCGGTGCAGGAGAATTATTGGCCGGAAGCCTGCTCACGTATGATGCGCTGACCATGGAGTTCAGGAAAATCAGACTGCCCGGACGCGGAAGCGGCTGCGCGGTCTGTTCAGATACACCTTCGATTACAGAACTGATTGATTATGAGCAGGCGGTCTGCTCACTGCAGAACCGTCCGAAGTGATCTGCGGATACGCTGCCAGGATCTTTGATTCAACTCAGATGGGAGTCCCCCGCCTCTATAGGCGGTGGGTATTGAATCAAACTTGACTCAGTGGAGGGTTTCAATCCCCCATCTGAGTTGAGCCTCCGGCGGATCGCAGAGCTGCGCAGAGGACGACGCACAAGTGCGTCGCGCAGCTCGCGCGCGATCTGAGATCGCGATTGAAGATCGCGATTTACCTGATAGAAATCAACAGAATCATAATGATAAGAGAGAACAGTGTATGAAGATTACAATCACAAGAGCGGATTATGAATTTATCTGCAAAAGTGCAGCTGCAGGTCAGCCCG
>JAFRGW010000035.1 GCA_017433615.1 Eubacterium sp. | reverse complement strand
TCCCTTTGATGTAAACGACAGCTTCGCGGAAGTATTTGAGCTCTACGTCCGCAGCGCGGCGGCGGCATCGGGATTATGGGCGTGATTATCATTATCGCGCTGGTCTTTTTCATGATGCGAAGTGGTGCGTGCGGTGGCAGCTATGACAGCGGCAGCGGCCAGACCGCGGCCGGCGGTTCAGCGTCAGCGGGCGGCACGGCAGGCGCCTCAGCGAATACAAATGCGCAGGCGGGCAGCGGTTCGGGTGCGCAGGCGCAGACTTCCGGCAGTTCCGGATTTGATCTTTCCAGCCTCTTCGGCGGAAGCTACACGGGTACAACGTCTGCCTCCTGGGAGGGCGGACAGGCCAATACCGGCACGCTGGACACGACAGTTGCGTCCGGATCCCGCGAGAAGCGCACGAAGATCGTCGGAAACGGCAAGGATCAGGTGACGATTCTGATCTATATGTGCGGCACGGATCTGGAGTCCAGAAGCGGCATGGCGAGCCGGGATCTGCAGGAAATGGCGAATGCCACACTCAGTGATCAGGTCAATGTAATCGTGTACACCGGCGGATGCGCGAGATGGCAGACCAGCGGGATCAGCAATTCGACCAATCAGATTTACCGTGTGAAATCCGGCGGCATGGAGCGGCTGGTGGATGACATGGGCAATAAGGTCATGACAGATCCGGCTACGCTGTCTGAATTTATCAAGTGGGGAAAATCCAATTTCCCGGCAGACCGCTATGAGCTGATTTTCTGGGATCACGGCGGCGGCTCCAACAGCGGCTACGGCTACGATGAGAAGAATGCGCGCGCCGGCTCTATGAATCTTGCGAATATCAGTAAAGCGCTCAAGGATGGCGGACTGACATTTGATTTCATCGGGTTTGACGCCTGCCTGATGGCAACCGTTGAGACGGGATTTGTGTGTGAGCAGTACGCAGATTATCTGATCGCCTCGGAGGAGACAGAACCCGGGGTCGGCTGGTACTACACAACCTGGCTGACAGAGCTCTCGAAAAACACGTCGATTCCGACGCTGGAGCTCGGCAAGATTATTATTGACTCGTATACGCAGGCATGTGCGTCCGGCACACCTGGACAGGATACGACGCTCTCGCTGGTAGATCTGGCTGAGCTGGTCAACACCGTTCCGGCGAAGATGACGGATTTTGCAAAGGATACTTCCAGCCTGATTAAGAGTGATGAATACCAGACGGTCTCCACGGCGCGCAGCGGGACGCGTGAATTTGCAGCGAGCAGCCGCATTGACCAGGTAGATCTGGTACATCTGGCGAAGAAAATGGGAACGGATTCCGGCGCAGAACTGGCGGACGCAATTCTCGGGGCAGTAAAATACAACCAGACGTCCTCCAGAATGGCCAATTCCTATGGTGTCTCAATCTATTTCCCGTATAAGAAGGCGTCCGGTGTGGATCAGATGGTCAACACGTATGAGGCCATCGGCATGGATGAGGATTACACGCGGTGCATCCAGGAATTTGCTTCTATGGGTGTCGCAGGCCAGGTCGCAGCCGGCGGATCTGAGGCGGGTTCTCCGCTGGGCGGACTGCTCGGCAGTCTTCTGGGCAATGCAGGCAGCGCGTATGGTACGACTTCCGGCAGCAGCCAGTCTGCTTCGCAGGCATCACAGGCGTTCGGAAGCAGCGAAGCGATCGCACAGCTGCTCGGCGCATTTATGGGCAGTGACTTCTCGGGCATCACGGGGCTTACCAGTGAAAATACGGGCTTCCTCGGCCGGACCCTCGATATCGATTACGCGTCGGAGTACATTGCGAAGCACCAGTTCGACGGCGCGTCACTGGCATGGGAGATGCCGGATGCGGATGGCGAAGGCAGCCTGCCGTATATCAGCCTGACGAAGGAACAGACGGAGATGATTCAGGATCTGGATCTGTCTGTCTTCTATGATGATGGCAGCGGATACGTGGACCTCGGCATGGATAATGTATTTTCGTTCGATGACAATGGCAATCTGCTGGCGCCGGAAGACCGCACCTGGCTTGCGATTGACGGACAGATCGTGTCCTATTACAGGATCCTGAGCAGCGGAGATGAAGATGATTACACGATCATGGGACGTGTTCCGGCGAAGCTTAACGGCGATGACGTTAACTTGATTGTGGTATTTGACTCGGAACACGAGAACGGCTACGTGTCAGGTGCCGTCTACGACTATGTTGACGGAGAGACCGATACCATCGCGAAGAATCTGACGGAGCTTCAGGCCGGTGACGAGATTGATTTCGTCTGTGATTTCTATGACTACGACGGCAATTTCCAGGACCGCTATTATCTTGGCGATACACTGGTTCTCGAACACGGCATGGATGAGATGGAGATCCAGAATCTGGATGTCGGCAGCGGTGACATTCATGCGGCATACTGCTTCACGGATATTTACGGGCAGAGTTACTGGAGTGACTTCCTGGTGTATTGAGAAATACACACCTGATGTGAAAAGTCTGCCGGGACGGAACCTGCATTACAGCAGCGGGAACGAAATCTGAATTCCGGCGGCGCGGGAGCGATTAACGGTATAAAAGTTGCAAAGAATAACGCCTTATGGTAAGATAAGGCTTGCTGAAAATCTCGTGAAACCGCGGATTTACAATCATTTTTAAGAAAATCTGTAAGCTGCGGGGTCAGGCAATTTTCGATCAATACTGCGCGGAGCAGTTGTAGTATATTTAACCAGGAGGAAGATTCCATGATTTATGTTGCAGTATTAGGCTATGGAACAGTCGGTTCCGGCGTCGTAGAAGTTATTGAGCGGAACCGCGACAGCATCAACAAGCGCGTCGGTGATGAAGTGGAAGTCCGGTATGTGCTGGACCTGCGCGAATTTCCGGGCAATCCGATTCAGGATGTGCTGGTGCATGATTTTGACATCATTGTCAATGATCCGGAGGTTTCCATTGTCGTAGAAACCATGGGTGGACTGAAGCCGGCATTTGAGTTTACGAAGCGTGCGCTGGAGGCGGGCAAGAGTGTCTGCACTTCCAACAAGGAACTTGTTGCCGAGCACGGTCTGGAACTGATGCATACGGCAGAAGCACATGGTGCAAATTATCTGTTTGAGGCAAGCTGCGGCGGCGGTATTCCGATTATCCGTGCACTGAATTCTTCACTGACAGCTGATGAGATTGATGAAGTCAGCGGTATTCTGAACGGAACAACAAACTACATCCTGACCAAGATGGCAAAGGATGGATCTGATTTCGATACGGCACTGAAGGAAGCGCAGCAGAATGGTTATGCGGAGCGCAATCCGGAAGCGGATATTGAGGGCAGAGATGCGTGCCGCAAGATCGCAATTCTTTCCTCGATCGCTTATGGAAAGGATGTGCGCTACCAGAAGGTTTATACAGAAGGCATTACCAAAATCACGGCAGAAGATATGAAGTACGCGAATGCAATGGGCTGCAGCATCAAGCTGCTCGGCCAGAGTCGGATTGTAAACGGCGGCATTTATGCGATGGTATGCCCGACCCTGATCAATGTTGACAATCCGCTGTACAGTGTGCAGGGCGTGTTCAATGCGATCTTCGTACACGGCAACGTGCTCGGCGATGCGATGTTCTATGGAAGCGGCGCAGGTTCTCTGCCGACTGCAAGTGCGGTCGTGGCCGACGTGGTCGACTGCGCGAAGCACAAGGGCGATAATGTGATGAATCAGTGGAGCGATGAGGAGATCGGTCTGGTCGATGTCAACGAGGTCCGCGGCAGATTCTTCGTCCGTGTCGCAGGCAGTCTTGCAGGCGAACTGAACAGCGTGAAAGAAGTATTCGGCGATGTTGAGGCGGTCAGTATCCCGGGAACAGCCGGCGAATTCGGATTTGTCACACAGGAAATGTCTGAGCGCGAGTACAAAGAGAAAGCAGCGAAGCTGCCGGGCATTATTTCCATGATTCGCGCCAGAATATAAATGGACTTTGTACCGGTGGCGGGGGAAACCACAGAAAACTGTAAATCGCGATCTCCGATCGCGCGTGAGCTGCGGGACGCACTTGTGCGTCTTCCTCTACGCAGCTCTGCGATCCGCCGGAGGCTCATTCTTCAACGCGGGCTTTAAACCCATGTTGAAGACGAATTTGTTTCTGCGCATTCCTCTCATGACTGAAGTCACGAGAGGAATGCGTTGAAGAATGAATGGAAGCTGCCGGACGGAATTTTGACACAAGGAAGATAACTATGAAATATATTTTGATGCTTGGAGACGGTATGGCTGATGAGCCGATCGAGGCGCTTGGCGGAAAGACGCCGCTGGAAGCTGCTGTCACACCGGTTCTGGACGCCTATGCGGCAGAAGGTGAGATCGGTATGGTCGCAACGATTCCGGAAGGCATGAGTCCGGGTTCGGATACGGCAAACCTTTCTGTCATCGGCTATGACCCGAAGCAGTATTACACCGGCCGTTCGCCGCTGGAGGCACTATCCATCGGCGTGCCGATGAAGGACACGGATGTGGCGCTGCGCTGCAATATCGTGACACTCTCGGAGGAGCCGGACATTCCGTATGAGGAACGTACCATCATCGATCACAGTTCGGATGAGATCAGTACAGAGGATGCCGCAGTTCTGCTGCAGGCAGTTGCAGACGAACTGCAGGATGAGACCTATCAGTTTTATGTCGGCACCAGCTACCGGCACTGCGTGATCTGGAATCACGGGAGTGTTGTGCCGCTGACACCGCCGCACGACGTGCTGGGTCAGGTGATCGGCCAGTATCTGCCGATCGATCCGGTTTTGCGCAAGATGATGGAGCGAAGCTATCAGATTCTTGAAAATCATCCGGTCAATGTCGCACGCAGAGAGAAGGGACTCAAACCGGCCAACAGCTGCTGGTTCTGGGGTGCGGGAACAAAGCCGGCGCTCTCATCCTTCTATGAGCAGCACCACAAGCGCGCCGTCATGATTTCTGCGGTTGACCTGCTGAAGGGAATTGCAGTCGGCGCGGGCATTGACAACGTTGATGTACCGGGCGCAAACGGCGGTCTCGAAACCAATTATGAAGGCAAGGCAGACGCGGCCGTCAAGGCACTTCTGCAGGACGGCTATGATTTTGCGTACATTCATCTGGAGGCACCGGATGAAATGGGGCATCAGGGCAGTGTCGAGCGAAAAGTTCTGGCAATCGAGAACATGGACCAGCGCATCCTGAAGCACATCAAAGAAGCAATGGACGCATCCGGTGAAGACTACCGGATTCTGATCCTGCCGGACCACCCGACACCGATCCGTCTGCGGACCCACGTCGGAGACCCGGTACCTTACCTGCTCTACGACAGCACCAGTCCCCGGACTGAAAAATGGCACTATAACGAACGCGAAGCGGCAGCCAGCGGACATCTCGTCGCACGCGGCTGCGATATGATTTCGTATCTGTTTTCACGTTGATTTGGATCCTGGAGGAAGTCCGCGTGCGGACTTCCTCTTTTTTGAGGAGACAGAGAACCGTCCCCTGTCTCCAAAAGAGACTGACCATGAACTACATCATCTTCGACCTCGAGTGGAACCAATGTCCTTACGGCAAGGCACGCGAGAATAAAAAGCTTCCTTTCGAAATCATCGAAATCGGAGCTGTTAAACTGAATCAGGATCTCGCTGTGGTGGACAGTCTGCATCTGCTGGTACGGCCGAAGATCTACCGGAGTCTTCATTTTCGCACGCGGGAAGTTGTGCAGATGCGGGAGGCGGATCTCTACAACAAGGGGATCCCGTTTCCGGAGGCGGCGCGGCGTTTTCTCACCTGGGCGGGCGGCGATTCCGTCTTCTGTACCTGGGGCGAGAGTGATCTCGCAGAGCTGCAGCGCAATCTGAAGTTCTACAATATGCTGCGGCTTCTGCCGGGACCTGTACAATTTTACGATGTGCAGAAGCTGTATGCGATTGCCTATGACCCGGAACACGAGCGGCGTTCTCTGGAGTATGCCATTGACTCACTTCTGATTGAAAAGCACAGAGAATTTCACAGTGCGCTTTCCGATGCCTGGTATACGACTGCAGTGATGCAGCGGATCGATGATAAAACCATCCGGGAAAATATTTCCATCGACGTCTACCAGAACCCGAAGAAGAAGACCGATGAGATCTACATGGTCTATGCTGATCATTCGCTGTTTATTTCCAGGGAATTTGCAAGTAAAGAAGCACTGATGCAGGATTCAGAGATCCGCGCGGTTCACTGCTGTTTCTGCGGCAAGCGCGCCCACAGGAAAATCCAGTGGTTTTCTGCAGCCGCAAAGCGAAGCCAGTGCCTGGCAGTGTGTGCAGCGCACGGACAGCTGACCGGCGAGGTCCGGATCAGACACAGCGATTCCGGGGGCGTCTACGGCATCAAGACCATTCGCGCTGCCCAGATGGAGGAAGAAGCGGAACTGCAGGAGCGCAGGCGGGTGCTGCGGGAAAAGAGGCGGAAAAAGAGACAGAGTGGGTGATACAGGCATGCCCGGCAGGGAAAAAACAGTGGAATTGCCTGCAATCACTTGACATAGATGGGAGAAAATTCCTATACTAAAGTGTTAGTAACTTAAGACTATTGGCGTTTGTAAGACTCCGTGCGCCAATCAACGGCTGGAGGAAATATGTATCAGAAAGTTGACCCGAAAATGAACTACGTCGACCGCGAGCGGGAGACGGAGGCTTTTTGGAAAGAAAATCGGATTTTTGAGAAGAGTATGGAACAGCGGGAAGGCAGCCCGCGTTATACGTTTTATGACGGACCGCCGACGGCGAACGGCAAGCCGCATATCGGACATGTGCTGACACGTGTCATCAAGGATATGATTCCGCGTTATCGCACCATGAAGGGCTATCAGGTGCCGCGTAAGGCAGGCTGGGATACCCACGGACTTCCGGTTGAGCTGGAGGTTGAGAAGAAGCTCGGGCTGGACGGAAAGGATCAGATCGAGGCATACGGCATGGAGCCGTTCATTAAGGAATGTAAGGAAAGTGTCTGGAAGTATAAGGGCATGTGGGAGGATTTCTCCGGCCAGGTCGGATTCTGGGCGGATATGGACGACCCGTATGTTACCTATGAGAATTCTTTCATCGAGTCCGAGTGGTGGGCACTGAAAGAGATCTGGAACAAGGGACTGCTTTACAAGGGCTTTAAGATTGTACCGTACTGCCCGCGCTGCGGCACGCCGCTTTCCGCGCAGGAGGTGGCACAGGGGTATAAGCTGGTCAAGGAGCGCTCCGCTGTCGTCCGCTTCAAGGTGAAGGATGAGGATGCGTACTTCCTGGCATGGACCACGACACCGTGGACACTGCCGTCCAACGTCGGTCTCTGCGTCAATCAGGATGATACTTACTGCAAAGTAAAAGCAGCTGACGGCTATACCTATTACATGGCTAAAGCGCTGCTGGATACCGTTCTCGGACCGCTGGCAAAGGAAGAGGGCGAGAAGGCATATGAAATTCTCGCAGAATGCCAGGGCAAAGACCTTGAGTACAAAGAATATGAGCCGCTCTTTGCATTTGGCGGAGAAGCCGCAGCAAAGACAGGCAAGAAGGGCTTCTATATTATCTGCGACAGCTATGTCACGATGTCCGACGGTACCGGTATCGTTCACATCGCACCGGCATTCGGTGAAGATGATAACCGCGTCGGCGCCCGCTATGACATGCCGTTCCTCCAGTTTGTAGACGGACAGGGCAACATGACGAAGGAGACGCCTTACGAGGGCATCTTCGTCAAGAAGGCTGATCCGGTCATCCTGCAGGATCTGGACAAGGAAGGCAAGCTGTTTGCGGCACCGAAGTTTGAGCATGATTACCCGCACTGCTGGCGCTGCGACACACCGCTGATCTACTATGCGCGTGATTCCTGGTTTATCCGGATGACCGCAGTGCGCGATCAGCTGCTGGCAAACAATGCGACCGTCAACTGGATCCCGACCGGCATCGGCGAGGGACGTTTCGGCGACTGGCTGAAAAATGTTCAGGACTGGGGTATTTCCCGTAACCGCTACTGGGGAACGCCGCTGAATATCTGGACCTGCGAAGACTGCGGCCATATGCATTCCATCGGAAGCATCGAAGAGCTGAAGTCCATGTCGGACGACTGCCCGGATGATATCGAACTGCATCGTCCATACATCGATGAAGTGACAGTAAAATGTCCGGAGTGCGGCAAAACCATGCACCGCGTGCCGGAGGTAATCGACTGCTGGTTCGATTCCGGTGCGATGCCGTTTGCACAGCATCATTATCCGTTCGAGAATCAGGAAATCTTCAAACAGCAGTTCCCGGCACAGTTTATTTCCGAGGCAGTGGATCAGACCCGCGGATGGTTCTATTCCCTGATGGCGATTTCCACTCTGCTGTTCGACAAGTCCCCGTATGAGAATGTCATCGTTCTGGGACATGTACAGGATGAGAACGGTCAGAAAATGTCCAAGTCCAAGGGCAACGCGGTTGATCCGTTTGACGCGCTGGATACGTATGGTGCTGACGCGATCCGCTGGTATTTCTACATCAACAGCGCACCGTGGCTGCCGAACCGCTTCAACGGCCGCACTGTGGGCGAGTATTCCCGCCGGTTCATGGGAACCCTGTGGAACACCTACGCATTCTATGTGCTGTATGCGAACATTGACAACTTCAATCCGGCAGACTACACGCTTGACTACGACGCACTGCCGGTTATGGACAAATGGGTTCTTTCCCGTCTGCAGTCCACGATCCGCGAGACAGATGATCATCTGGAAAATTACCGGATCCCGGAGGCGGCACGTTCTCTGGAAGCGTTTGTAGACGACATGAGCAACTGGTATGTCCGCCGCTGCCGTGCACGTTTCTGGGCAAAAGGCATGGAGCAGGACAAGATCAATGCTTACATGACGCTGTACACCGCGCTTGAGACAATCAGCAGACTGGCAGCACCGATGATTCCGTTTATGACAGAGGAGATCTATCAGAACCTCGTGCGCTCCGTATCCCCGGATGCGCCGGAGAGCATTCATCTGTGCGATTATCCGGTCGTAAATGAAGCCTGGATCGATGAAGCACTTGAGGCAGACATGAGCCATGTCATGCAGATCGTCGTTCTCGGCCGCGCAGCCAGAAATAAATCCAACATCAAGAACCGTCAGCCGCTGGCAGCGATCTACGTAAACTGCGACTTTGAACTGAATGCGTTTTATCAGGAAATCGTCTGTGATGAGCTGAATGTCCGCACACTGGAATTTGCCGAGAAGGCACAGTACACCGTCAAGCCGAATTTCCGTGTGCTCAAGACAAAATACGCGAAGCTGATGGGTCCGCTCCGCGGCGTGATCGCAGGACTGGACGGCAGCAAGGCAGTCGCAGAGCTGCGCTCCGCAGGTGTTCTGAAACTGGATGTCAACGGTGAAAGTGTGGAACTTGTCGAGGAAGATCTTCTGATCGAGACTGCTGAGGATGAAAACCTCGTGGCAGAATCCGACAACGGCGTCACGGTTGTTCTGGATACAGTCCTGACCGACGAACTGATCGAAGAAGGATTTGTCGCAGAACTGATCAGTAAGATCCAGACCATGCGCAAAGAGGCAGGATTTGAGGTCATGGACCGCATCGCAGTATATGAGAGCGGAAACGACCGCATTGCAGGCCTGCTCGAGGCACACAGCGGAGAAATCGCAGATGTCGTTCTCGCAGACCGTATCGAGACCGGAAATATGGCCGGCTACGAGAAGGACTGGGATATCAATGGTGAAAGTGTGCGTCTGGGTGTAGAGAAGCTTTGATTGGGACTGGATTTATATAAGATGAGGAGGTACGTTGTTACATTCCATCGCTGACACGCTTGCGCTCGCTCATCCTCGCAGCGGTACTAAGCTTCGCGAAGCTCAGCAAGTACCGGCGGGATTCGGACGGTCAGCTCATGGAACTGTAACACCGCACCTTCGCAAAGAAAAAAAGAAAGGGTAAGGTGAAGCATGATTAACCCCGCATTTGAGAAAGAAACATTCAAGAAGGAACTGAAGGAGGCGCTGAAGAATCTCTCCAGAAAGACACTGGAGGATGCGACCCCGCATCAGATTTACCAGGCGGTCTGCTATGTCGTCAAGGATGTCATCATCGACAACTGGATGAAGACACAGAAGGAAATGGATAATGCTGATCCGAAGATTGTTTACTACATGTCCATGGAATTCCTGACAGGACGTTATCTTGGAAACAACCTGCTGGATCTGACAGCTTATCAGGAAGTTAAGAAGGCACTGGAAGAGCTCAACATCGACCTGAATGCGATCGAGGATGAGGAGCGCGATCCGGCACTTGGCAACGGCGGTCTGGGAAGACTGGCAGCCTGCTTCATGGATTCTCTCTCAACACTCGGCTACGCTGCATACGGCTGCGGTATCCGCTATCACTACGGTATGTTCCGTCAGAAAATCGAGGACGGCCGTCAGGTTGAGGAACCGGACAACTGGCTGTCAGACGGAAGCTACCCGTTTGAACTGAAGCGTCCGGAGTATGCGAAGGAGATCAAGTTCGGTGGATATGTTACATCGACATTTGATGAAAAGACCGGCCGCAGCTTCTTCAGGCAGGAGGGTTATCAGTCTGTCCTCGCAGTTCCGTATGATCTGCCGATCCTCGGCTATGATAACAACGTCGTCAACACCCTGCGTATCTGGGATGCTGAGGCAATCAACGACTTCGAGCTGGCTTCTTTCGACAAAGGTGACTACTACAAGGCAGTCGAGCAGGAAAATCTTGCCCGCACAATCTGCAGCGTCCTGTATCCGAACGACAACCACATGTCCGGTAAGGAGCTGCGCCTGAAACAGCAGTACTTCTTCGTCTCTGCAACACTGCAGGCGGCAACTGCAAAATACATGCGCATGCATAATGACATTCATAAACTGTATGAGAAGGTTACCTTCCACATGAACGATACCCATCCGACACTGGCCGTTGCAGAGCTGATGCGCCTGCTGCTGGATGAGTACAACCTGACATGGGAAGAGGCATGGGCAGTCACCACGAAGTGCTGTGCATACACCAACCACACCATCATGTCTGAGGCACTCGAGAAATGGCCGCTGGAGCTGTTCTCCCGCCTGCTTCCGCGTATTTATCAGATCGTCGAAGAGATCAACCGCCGCTTCTGCCACCAGATCCGCGAGCATTATCCGCAGAACAGCGAAGAGAAGATCCGCTCCATGGCAGTTGTCTACGACGGCATGGTTCGTATGGCAAATCTGGCAATCGTCGGCGGTTATTCCGTCAATGGTGTTGCTGCGCTGCACACAGAGATCCTGAAACAGCGCGAGCTGCGCGACTTCTATGAGATGATGCCGGAGAAATTCTCCAACAAGACCAACGGCATCACACAGCGCCGCTTCCTGCTCCACGGCAATCCGCTTCTGGCTGACTGGGTCACAGACCACATCGGCAAAGAGTGGATCACAGACCTTTCCAAGAATGAAGGCCTCGCAATTTACGCAGATGACAAGAAGGCACAGGCTGAGTTCATGAACATCAAGTATCAGAACAAGGTCCGCCTTGCAAATTACATTCTGGAGCACAACGGCATCGAAGTAAATCCGCGCTCGATCTTTGACGTACAGGTTAAGCGTCTGCATGAGTATAAGCGTCAGCTGCTGAACATCATGCATGTGATGTATCTGTACAACCAGATCAAAGAGCATCCGGAGATGAATTTCTATCCGCGTACCTTCATTTTCGGCGCAAAGGCAAGTGCCGGCTACAAGCGCGCGAAAGACATCATCAAGCTGATCAATAACGTCGGTGATGTCATCAACAATGATGCTTCCATCAACAACAAGATCAAGGTTGTCTTCATTGAGGATTACCGCGTCAGCAATGCTGAGTGGATCTTTGCGGCTGCAGATGTCTCTGAGCAGATTTCCACAGCCAGCAAGGAAGCTTCCGGTACCGGCAACATGAAGTTCATGCTGAACGGTGCGCTGACAATGGGCACACTCGACGGTGCAAACGTCGAGATCGTCGAAGAAGTCGGTGAAGAGAACGCATTTATCTTCGGTCTGACTGCAGAGCAGGTCATGAACTATGAGAAGAACGGCGGATATGATCCGATGCATTATTTCAACAATGATCCGGACATCCGTCAGGTCATGATGCAGATGGTCAGCGGAATGTATTCCAACGGGGATATGGAAATGTTCCGTGATCTCTACAATTCTCTGCTGCAGCGTCAGGGAAGCGATCCGGCAGACCGCTACTTCATCCTGGCAGACTTCAAGTCTTACGCTGAGGCACAGACGAAGGTTGAAGAGAAATATCAGGATGAGGCTGCATGGGCGAAGAGTGCGATCCTGAACACCGCAAAAGCAGGTAAGTTCAGTTCCGACAGAACCATCCAGGATTACGTTGATGATATCTGGAAACTGGAGAAGATTACGGTCAAGTAATTTATTACAGTATTATTGAAGGGGTTAGCAGAAAATCAGCTGCCGGCGCAGGCCGGCGGCAGGAGGGGAAAAGCGTATGGATAAGGCCGAATATCAGGCAAAGCTTGAAGAACTTACGTCGTATGTAAGGGACAGGGACTATGAGAGTGCGCTTAATATTGTCAATGAGGTTGACTGGAAGCGTGTGAAGAGTGTACAGACGCTGAGTATGGTCGCGGATGTTTACGAGGCAAACCGGCAGTTTGACGACGCGAAGCGGATACTGAAGATTTCGCTTGAGCGCTCGCCGGGAAGCCGCACAGTTCTGGCACAGCTTACGGAGGTCAGTATCCGTCTCGGGGAGATTGACGACGCGGAGGATTACTACGCACGTTTTATGGAAGTGGCCGGAAATGACAATGCACAGTATTTGCTGCATTATA
The DNA here is from genome assembly GCA_017433615.1 of Eubacterium sp. Taxonomy (GTDB): domain Bacteria; phylum Bacillota; class Clostridia; order Lachnospirales; family Lachnospiraceae; genus CADBRN01. The sequence goes on along the minus strand of JAFRGW010000035.1, from coordinate 33,782 downwards.
AGCTGCTGAAGGCCAGACGTGCACCGCTCTCTGAACAGATCGCAGTGCTGCGGGAGTACCGTGAGCGTGAATATACGGAGGAGTGGGCGTTTGAGCTTGCTTCGCTGTATGCGAAGGCCGGGGATGAGAAACGATGCGTGGAAGAGTGCGATGACATGGTTCTCTGGTTCGGAACCGGAAAATATGTTCTGCGTGCACTGGAACTGAAGATGAAATACGAAGGTCTTACACCTGCGCAGCGGAAGCTTTATAACGAGGAACTTGCAAGAGATACGCAGACCATTACACCGCAGATCACTGAGCCGTATCCGGCGGCACCTGCCAAAGCGGCAGCGCCGGAACCGGATGACGAGCAGGATGAGATGAAGGGAAAGCTCCGGGAAAGTTTTCAGGAGGTATTTCAGGGAATCCGCAGAGAGCCGCCGCGTGAGGAAAAGCATCATGTCAGCAAGACTGACAACACGCTGTCCCTCGAGGATCTTCATATCTCTGATCTGGAACCGGAACAGACAGACACAACACTGACAGAGCCGGACTATTCGGCAGAGACAATTGTCTCGCTGCCGGATCCAAAGCCGGAAAAGGAAGTGAAGGAACCGGAACCGGAGGAAGAGAAGGTATGGACAGACATTGGTCTGCCGCCCAGAAAAACCGAGGAGGACATTGCTGCCGAGAAGGTCGCGCAGTTTGATCTGGACTCGCTTCTGCAGGAGACAGCCGGAACTTTTTCACAGGAAATCTCGACCGGCGATTATGAGAAGACGACAGACGAAGATATGCTCAGTGCAATTCCGGAACTGGAAACAGAGGAAGAGCTCGAGTTCAGCCGGGATATCCCATATGACAGCAAAAATATATTCGGCCTTCCGGAACAGGAAGATTCTGTACAGGAGCATGCAGACGAAGCGGCTGTACAGGAACTGACAAAAAAGCAGGAAGAAAACGCGGAAGCTGCAGTGCAGGCATTTGAAGCTTCGCTGAATCTGGCAGATGACGGCACGGCCGGTGCGGCAGAATCATATACTTCAGACGATGCGGTTCCGGAAACGTCAGATTCTGCAGAAATGCCTGATGATACCGGTGCGGCAGAGATGCCGGAAGATGCCGACAGTGCCGATGCGGCAGAGATGCCGGAAGATGCCGACAGTGCCGATGCGGCAGAGATGCCGGAAGAGGCTGACAGTGCCGGAGATGCCGTTGTGGAAGAAATGCCGGAAGAACCGGATAGCGCCGGCGCGGCAGTGGCATCGGATGAACCGGATGATATCAGCGCAGCTAAGATATCAGATGATGCCGGCTCAGAAGAGATTTCGGAAGAGGCTGACAGTGCCGGAGATGCCGATGCGGCAGAAATGCAGGAAGATACTGCAGAAGAGACTGATTCGGAACAGCAGGACGAACCGGCCGCAGCCGGTGAAGTGGAATCTTCAGCGAAAAGCAGTTCTGGCAGCCGTTATGTCGAAGCAGAATCTGTTGTAGGCGGTATTTTCCGAAGGTTATTCGGAAGAGGCCCAAAAGCTGCAGAATCTGAGAACAGCCTGGCGGAAGAACCGCAGGATGAACCGGAAGAGACGGCTGAAACAGCGGTATCTTCAGAAATGACAGCAGAAGTGACACCTGCTCCGGAGAAAGCGGAAGCAGATGTGCAGGAGACAAAAGCAGAAGAGACAGCAGAAACGACTGCAGTTGTGGATAATATGACACCCGCAGAGCCTGATCAGGCGGAAACAGACGGTGATAGGATGAGAGATACAGACGAATTTGTAAAGACGGACCTGGAGACAGCGGCACAGGATGCAGGCGCAGAGCCGGTAAAACAGCGGAGCGCATTTGCAGAGAGTATCCGGCGTGCAGTCGAAACAAGAGAAGCAGAGCGCAGACAGCGCCTTGCTGAAGAAGAAAAACGCCGTCAGGAGGAAGAACGTCTGGCGAAAGAAGAAGCAGAGCGTCAGGCAAAGGAAGAAGCGGAACGTCTCGCGAGAGAAGCGGAAGCGCGTGTACTTCGCGAGAAAGAGGAACGCCGCCGTCGTGAGGAAGAAGAACGCCTTGCACGGATTGAGGCAGAGCGGCGTGCGAAAGAGGAAGAAGAGCGCCGGATTCGCGAAGAGGAAGAGCGCAAAGCCCGCGAGGAAGCGGAGCGTCTGGCCCGCGAGGAGGAAGAGCGCAAAGCCCGCGAGGAGGCGGAACGTCAGGCTCGTGAAGAAGCGGAACGTCTGGCCCGCGAAGAGGAAGAGCGCAAAGCCCGCGAGGAGGCGGAGCGTCAGGCCGCAGAAGAAGCGGAGCGCCAGGCCCGCGAGGAGGCAGAGCGCCAGGCGGCAGAAGAAGCTGAGCGCAAGGCCCGCGAGGAAGCCGAGCGCCAGGCCGCAGAAGAAGCGGAGCGCCAGGCCCGCGAGGAGGCAGAGCGTCAGGCAGCAGAGGAAGCGGAGCGCCAGGCCCGCGAGGAAGCAGAGCGTCAGGCCGCAGAGGAAGCGGAGCGCCAGGCCGCAGAGGAAGCTGAGCGCCAGGCGGCAGAGGAAGCCGAGCGTCAGGCTGCTGAAGAAGCAGAACAGAAAGCCCGGGAAGCAGCTGAAGATCAGTCTGCAGATGAATTCGAGGATGTTGAGGAATTCACCCTGGACAGTGAAGATCTGCAGGCAATTAAGGATGCACTTGCAGCAGAGCCTGATGCAGAGGATTCTGTGCGGGTGCCGGAAGAGGTGACGCCGGCAGAAGAAGCTGCACTCGCAGAAGCAATTGCTGCATTTGAACAGCAGAATCCGGAGACACAGATTTCCGAAGCCTCACCAGAAGAAGAGGAAGTTGTTGAGGAGTTTGCGGAAGAGTTTATGGAAGAGATTCCGGAGGAAGATGAACTGTCCGAAACGGAAGAAGAGCAGCAGGAAACTGCGGCAGAAGCTGAAACATCCGGACAGCCGAAGAAAAAGCCGCTCTACAACGAGGAACTGGAAGTGCCGGATCCGGAGCCGACAGAGAAGGAGAAACTTTCTCATTCCAGAACCCTTGATCTGAGCAAGGTCGGTGAGAATACAGTACCGGTTTCACTGGATGAAATTATTTCCAGCGAGACACCCGAAGAACGCAGAATCCGGATCCTTCATAATGAAGAACAGCTGCGCATGAATGATGAACAGCGCAGAATCTTTACCTATTTTGCAAGAATTCCGGGCATGGATCACCAGATTCTGAGCGCTATGAGCGCGGTATACCAGCATGCGGATGAGAAAACATCCACACACGGCAATCTGGCGATCATGGGTGCACAGGGCAGCGGTAAATCCAAGCTGGCGCAGAATATGATTTCTGCAATGTGTCTGGATCTTGGCATGGAAGCGGCAAAGATCGCCCGTGTGACCGGATATGTCCTGAATAAGAAGGATCCTGCAGAAATTGTCAGGAAGATGGCAGGCGGATTCCTGATCATTGAAGAATGCAGTGAGATGGACGAAGAAACCGTCCAGAAACTGGGAACCGCAATGGATTTCCGCACAGACCGCATGATCCTGATTCTGGAAGATGAGAAATCGGCAATGCGCGGATTCCTGCGGAAGAATCCGGAATTCTCGAAGCGCATCGAGAAAGTTATTTCCATTCCGATCTTCACCAACGATGAGCTGATCTCATTTGCACGTACTTATGCAGAAGAGAATGGCTGCAGACTGGATGATATGGCTGTACTTGCACTGTACACGATTATCGGTAATGACCAGTCCTATGAATCACCGATGACAATTTCTAAGGTGAAAACGATGGTGGACGAGGCAATTACCAGTGCCAGAAAAGGTCCGAAGCGCGGACGCCGCGGACGCCGCAGAGGGAAAGAGGATCTGCTGATCATTCATGAAAAGGATTTTGAAGGCAATTGAGAAATGAACCATGGCTTCTGAAGCCGCAGAAAACAAAAGAAATCCTGCAGCGGTACGGCATACGCATGCAGAAAAAATTCGGACAGAATTTTCTGATTGATGCGCACGTACCTGAGAAAATAGTTGCGGCAGCAGACATCACCGGGACCGATTTCGTAATAGAGATCGGTCCCGGAATCGGTACGCTGACGCAATATTTGTGTCAGGCGGCGGGCAGCGTTGCAACAGTCGAGATTGACCGTCACCTCCTGCCGGTTCTGGAGGAGACACTGGCGGACTGGGACAACGTCGAGGTAATCAGCGGCGATGTCATGAAGCTGGATCTGGCAGCGCTGATTGAAGCGAAGACAGCCGAACTGGCTGCAGCGCTGCAGGCGGGTGCTGGTGGAATCACGGGTGAACCGGCAGAGGCGGGAGCGGCTGAACCGGCTGTTTCAGATGCCGGAGCATCTTCCGTATCCGTCAAGGTCGTCGCAAATCTTCCGTATTACATCACAACACCGATTCTGATGAAGCTGCTGGAGGAAGAACTGCCGATCGATTCGATTACGGTTATGATCCAGAAGGAAGTTGCCGACCGGATGCAGGCGGCACCGGGGACGGCGGCCTACGGGGCGCTTTCACTTGCCGTGCAGTATTATGCGGAACCAAAGCTTTCGGCCATCGTTCCGCCGAATTGTTTCGTGCCGCGGCCGAATGTAGAAAGTGCAGTCATTCATCTTGCCCGGCGTGCACCGGCGGAACGCATTCAGGTGCAGGATTCCGGGAAAATGTTTGCGATTATCAAGGCAGCATTCGCGCAGCGCCGAAAAACACTGGTAAATGCTCTGCGCAATGCTGCGGATCTGCGAAAAGAGGACGGAACATCCTACTCGCGCGAAGAAGCGGAACAGGCACTTACGGCCTGCGGGTTTCCACTGACAATCCGGGGAGAGGCACTCGGACTGCAGGAATTTGCAAAACTGTCGGATATACTTTGAGGGCACATTTGAACAATAACCGACGCATTTGAGGCAGCATCTGGAGCTCATTGTGAGGCAGACATGCCGGTAATACAGGCACTTTTACGATCTGCAGACATCTGCGCGTGTAAAAGTGTCTTTTCTATGTGAAAACGGTTTGTGTGAAACACAGTTTTCTCGTGAAACACAGATTGTACACAGAATGCGTGTATAGTAAGGTTCGCGTGAGATGAATGAATATCTCAGCGGAAGATGCCCCGCCTTTACAGGCAGCGGCAGTAAACAAGTCTCAGTGACGGGACTTGAACGCATGCAGGAAGGGTACGAACGATATTTTCCAACAGGGGAGGAAAAGAAATGAAATGTAACAAGCCAATTCGGAAGCACCGCAAATGGACAGCACTTCTGCTCGCTGTTCTGATGATGACAGCCATCTTTGCAGTGCCGCACACAGCATCAGCAGCGGTTGAAGCAGGGCAGACATTTGTTTCGCTCGGCGAGGATCTGAGCCCGGAAGGACGCGCGGAAGTGCTGCGGCTCTTTGGACTTACCGAAGCAGATCTGGAGAACTGCACAGTGATCACTGTCAAGAATCAGGAAGAGCACGAGATGTTTGACAGCTACCTGCCGCAGAGTGTCATCGGTAATGTATCAATTTCCAGTTCGATGATCACCACCCGCGAGGAAGGTTACGGCATTCAGGTCCGCACAGAGAATATCAACTGGTGCACTGTCTCGATGTATCAGAACGCACTGGCAACGGCGGGAATCAAGGATGCAGATGTCGTGATCGCTTCACCCGGTGGTGCAACCGGAAGCGCAGCGCTGGTCGGCGTCACAAAAGCTTACAGTGAGATTACCGGTGAATCCCTGAAAGCAGAGAGCATTGACGCAGCGGCAGAAGAACTGATTCTGACCGGTGAAGTCGGTGATGAAATCGGTGACCAGGACAAGGCAGCAGAACTGATTGCATCGGTTAAAGAAGCAGTTGCATCAGAAGACATCAGCAAGGAGGAGATCGAGGATGTAATCGATGAAGCTGCCCAGCAGCTGGATATCGATCCGTCAAATATCAATACCGAAGACATCACCGGGCTGATGGAGAAAATCGGTAAGCTGGATCTGGACTCCGGCAGTCTGCGTGAGCAGGCCGGCTCGGTCTATGACAAACTCAAGGAAAAAGGTGTAGACCTTGGCATCAGCAAGGAACAGGCACTGAACTGGTTCCAGAAGCTGGTAAAATGGTTCCAGGATCTGTGGAACCGGTATGTAGGATAATAAATGCTTGCAGGGCCCCCGTTAAGAAGCGGGGGCCTTTTATGATACGCGTGTGAATTTGTCCAAAGGAGTCTGAAGACTGCTTTGCAGACGGAAGGGGACGACGACTGAACACGAGTTAATAAAGACCGACGTTTCTTCGTTTGAAAGATTTCTGACAAATTGATAATTAGTGTTGACTATTATGGGGTTCATGGGATAATCTGACAATAACAAAAATAATTACTATTATTGATCAAGGAGAGACGGATGGCTCTGAAGTACAGCAGACAGCGCGAATCGATCATTGCGAATCTGATGCACCGGACGGATCATCCGACAGCGGATATGGTTTACGCAGATATCCGGAAGACATTTCCGAATATCAGTCTCGGGACTGTATACCGGAATCTGGCACTTCTCTCCGATCTGGGCGAGATCCGGAAGTTTTCCGGAGAAGGCGGGGCTGACCGCTATGACTGGAGAACAGAGCCGCACAACCACTTTACGTGCAGAAAATGCGGCTGTGTGAAGGACATGGACGGACAGCCGATCAGCAGACTCAAAGAACAGGCGGACGCGCAGTTCGACGGAAGAATTGATGACTGCAGTGTTATGTTTTACGGAGTGTGTGCCGATTGTCTGGAAGAGGAAGCCCGGGCGAAGGTGACTGAAGACGTGCGTTAAGCATTCTGCAGGCTGTGGATCAGAATCCATGAATTGATGTGTGAAGAAGATCCATGGCTTCACAAGGCATTTCAGATCCGGAAGGTAGTAATTATTCGCAGCAGAAACAGTTCACTATTTTTTTTCAAAGAAAGGAAAGAAACGATGAAGAAATGGGTTTGTAATGTATGTGGTTACGTTCATGAGGGAGATACTCCGCCTGAGGCATGTCCGGTATGTAAGGCACCGGCTTCCAAGTTCTCAGAGCAGGCTGAGGATCTTGTATGGGCAGCTGAGCATGTAGTCGGCGTTGCATCCGATGTTCCGGATGACATCAAGGCTGACCTTCGCGCAAACTTCGAAGGCGAGTGCTCTGAGGTTGGTATGTACCTCGCAATGGCACGCGTCGCACACAGAGAAGGCTATCCGGAGATCGGACTGTACTGGGAAAAGGCTGCATGGGAAGAGGCTGAGCATGCTGCCAAGTTCGCGGAGCTTCTCGGCGAAGTTGTTACAGACAGCACCAAGAAGAACCTTCAGATGCGCGTAGACGCTGAGAACGGCGCAACCGCAGGCAAGACAGATCTGGCTAAGAGAGCAAAAGCGCTGAACCTCGATGCAATCCATGACACCGTTCATGAGATGGCTCGCGATGAGGCAAGACACGGCAAGGCACTCAAGGGACTGCTTGACAGATACTTTGGTTAAGTAACGAGTCCTGTAAGGATGCAATAAAACGGGAGAGAAGCATTTATGTTTCTCTCCCGTTTTTGCATCCTTATTTGACGACAGAATTCATGAGATGGCCCGCGACGAGGCAAGACACGGCAAGGCACGCAAGAGACTGCTTGACAGATACTTTGGCTAAGCTGAAAAGCCTCAATCATACTCTAAATTTGTTTCACACGCATTATTTTATATATTATTGTCTAAAAAACAGGAAGGATGATATACTGAAAATGCATTTTTCAATAACGAACAGGGGGCCCGATGAAGAATTATATGCTGGAAAAAAGATCTCTGCATGCGGAACCGACACTGCAGGAGTGCGGAATATCTCCGGAAGAAAAGTCTTTGGATAAAAATAATACTGATAAGAATTATATCAGGGAGAATGATGCCGTTGGCATTCCACATGATGATCGTCACAAACACGCTTTCTCCAAAAAATGGTGGCTGCTTCTTCTGGCTGCGGCTGTGGTCGTTGTTATCTGGCAGCTGCTGCGTCTTCAAACACTTCCGAAGCCTGATCCGGGATCGGGGACAGTGGATGTGGTTTCAAATACATCGGGATCGAGTACCCCGGAAGCTGACAGTGACAGTGCTTCCGGCATCGCGGATGATCTTGAACTGACAGAGAGTGGAAAACTGCACATGGCAACAGATATTGATTATCCTCCGTTCGAATATGTGAATGATGATGGAACATATACTGGAATTGATATTGAGATCGCTGCAAAAATTGCAGAAAAACTCGGACTTGAGCTTGCCGTGGACCCGATGAATTTTGATGAGATCCTTTCTTCTACCGAGGAGGGAGAGGAGGATATTGCGATGTCAGGCATCACGGCGACCGAAGAAAGGAAGCAGGTGCTTGATTTTACAGAACCTTATTATGAGACATATCAGGCTGCTGTTGCAGTGAAAAACAGCAATGCGGCTGCAGCTGCCGGAGTAGAAGATCTCGAAGGGCTGGTTATCGGCTGTCAGACGGCATCAACAACAGAGGCTATGTGCCAAATAGAATTTGGATCTGATCACTCTATAAGTTCATTTGCGGATCTCAATTCAGCAGTTACGCAGATGCGTACAGGTGCCGTTGACATACTGTTTATGTCTGAGGAACTGGCAGATTATTATGTGAGCGGGAATGACGATCTGGTAAAGATTGAGGGATCCGATGCATGGCTGGAATCAGAATCTTATGCGATTGGAATCAAAAAAGATCACTCGAACCTTTATCAGGCAGTTTCGGACGCACTGAATGATTTGATCGCTGACGGAACGGTTCGGGATGTGATTGACCGGTTTAATGGATGATGTTTCAGCAGGAGGCGAATCCCAATGTAGTTCATGTTCGAAAAAACAGCTTTTATTTGGAAAACCTGTCTCGATAAGCGAAAATAAGGAACTGCCGACTTTATGTTCGGCAGTTCCTTATTATTCGACGATGTAAGCATCAACTGCGTGATTGTCTCCATATACAAAAGAAAATGTGACTTCTTTTCCGATATAAGCGCTAACATCGATATCATCTCTGAAAAAAACCAACTCGCGAACGGGATTATCTCCGTATTTAATATCCCAGGAATTGTTTCCGTATTTTTCATTCAAACTTGGATTATGAGGATTCGGGCCTATTACAGTTCCTGTTTTTTCATATCGTTCGTTTTCGGGTTCTTCACCTTCCGCAGATTTTGATGATAGATCAAATGTAACAGTTCGAAGGTCATAGGTGAAAATATCGGCTTCACCTTGTACATATCCAAGCACAGGAGCATCGTATGGAGTTACGTCGCTCTGTTCTTCAATGCAAAAACAAGTGAATTATTAAAGGGAAAGGCACGCGTATTAAAATAATAATAAAGCCAATTAAAAATAGTTCCGTTATCATACAACCATAGAGAACAGAAAAACAAATCGAGAGAAGGAACTGACGAAAGTTAACAACGAAATGAAAATATTTGCTGATACAGCAGAAGGAGGAAATTATGAAAGCGGTTGTAAGACATTTTATAGTCAGGATGATGATTGGGTTTGCGGCTGTCGGGATCCTCTATCTGTTAGCGGGGGATGTATCTGTTTTTGCAGCATCTGCTCAGAAGCTTCCGCAGGTCAAGAAGATCGCGATTGAAACGACTGGTTCATTTGATGACGAAACAGATCTGCCGGACGATCCGAATGAGAATGAAGATTCCTGGCTGCATAAGCTTTTGGAAATCGTAGAGAAATATTTTGAAACCAGAGATGAAGATAAAGACGGGTATTATCGTGAAATGAAGGATGATCTGGGCTGGGATGATCTTGTGCTGATCTGGACGGCAGTGTATGAGATTCTGCAGAGAGATGAGAAAGACAACGTGCATGTTATTTGTGATAAAGACAGAGTAATCATTCAGATTGAAGTGGGACAGATTGCCTGATGTGACAGACTGGATCAACGCAGATGGGGGAGTCCCCCGCCTCGGACGGGCGGGACCGGAATCTGCCGCAAACAGCTGAATTTTCCCGCAGGAATAAGTTTCTATCTCGGCAGAATCAATTTTGTGATATGATAGATACAGCAGGACCCGTTGATGACGTCGAGATACTTTGCAAAGCATGTCCTGGTGGGAAAATGAAGAGAAATACAGGTATTCAAAATCATAACAGCAGACGCATCCGGAGGATCATCCGGATGCTGATCTGCTGTGTTTTTTTTGTTATATGTAATCAATGTATTTCTGCAGATGCAAACATAGATCGGAGCAGCACCACGGGCACCGTGGGCGATGCGGAGAGCAATCCGTTCCGGATCAGTGATACGGAGAAACCGGAAGTGGATCCGTTCCAGATCGGGAACGCTGATAAGCCGGCTGTATGGACGCCGAAGCTTCCCGGCACTGATGAAGATGATGTTCTGCCGGATGCAGGTGTGCTGGAAGAGCCGGAGACCGTTACGCTCATGATTTATATGGTCGGATCAGATCTGGAATCGTCCGGCTCTGCCGCTACAGATGATATGGCGGAGATCGCCGCCAGCGGGATTGATCCGTCCTGTACCAATGTACTGATCTACGCAGGCGGATCCACGGACTGGCACAGCGATGTTCCGAGTGACGCCAATACATTGTTCCATCTGGAGCAGGGGAGATGGACGGAACTGGAGACATACGAACAGACTTCCATGGGCGACCCGGCAAATCTGGCGCGGTTTCTGCAGTATGGTTACGAGAACTACCCTGCGGATGCCTATGACCTGATTCTCTGGGATCATGGAAGCGGTCCTGTGATTGGTTATGGGAGTGACACGGTTTTTGGCGGCGACGGTCTGACATTGCCGGAGATGAAGGAGGCGCTGGAGGCATCGCCTTTTGGGACCGGCGGCGATGACGCTGCGGGAAACAATGCTTCGGCAGAATCCGGCGTCCCGGAAAAAGCAGGGAAAAAATTATCAATCATCGGGTTTGATGCCTGTCTGATGGCATCGGCAGAACTTGCCTGTACGGTATCGGACTATGCGGATTATCTGATTGCATCCCAGGAAACGGAACCGAGCTTCGGCTGGAATTATCAGTTTCTGAAGGATGTCGGTCATAAGTCTTCCGATGTGCTGGCGGCAGAAGTTGTAGAACAATATATTTCTTTCTGCGAAGACTACTTTCAGGACAAGGAGTTTTTCCAGAGTGACGTGACGCTTGCGGCGCTGGATCTTGGCTATACGGAGAAACTGGCGGAAGCAATTGATGCGCTGTTTGCCGCTGCACAGGATGATGTCAGTGGTGATTTTAACAAGCTGGCAGTTGCGCGTGTACACACACATGGTCTCGGAAGAGCCAGTACCGGATCGGAATATGATCTGGTAGACATGGAAAGTATGCTGCAGGAAATGTCACAGCGCTATCCAAAAGAAGCGCAGGCTGCGCTGCATGCACTGGATGACTGCGTCTTGTATTCGAAAGCAAATGTGGACGGATGCTGCGGACTGAGTCTGTTTTATCCCTACTACAATAAAAACTATTATATGGCTGCGTGGAAAGATGAATATGCCAAAATGGGATTTTTTCCGCATTACCACAGTTATCTGGAGCGGTATGAAAAGATCTGGCTCGGAACTGACCTGAAAGAGGCATTCACGGAAAAGATGCAGCCCGTCAAGGGCGACAGACCGTCTGTTTACCAGATGCAGCTGACACCGGAGCAGGAAGAACAGTTCGCCAGTGCGGCATATTATATTCTGCAGCGGCGCGGAGAGGAACTGTATGCGCCGGTCTTTATGAGTACAAATGTTACGGACAAGAACGGACTTCTGACGGCAGAATTCGGCGGAAAAGCGATCTATGTTTCGGATGAATACGGCAGCAGACATATACCCGTGACACGGATGTGGGACACGACAGAAGGCGTTACGGAATACTCTGTCCTGAATATGCAGGCGAGCCGCGGGGATTTTCTGGCAGACGAGGATTCAGATGAAAAATATGAGATCTGTAATGCGACCGGAACCATTGCCGTAAATGAGGAAACTGGCGAGCTGACGGTCAAGGGTATTTATGAGAATGAAGATGATGAGAGCGGGATCTCAGGCGGTAAAAAACAGCCTCTGAATCTCGACGAATGGGAATGGCTCAGGTTTTATAATGTCCGGGAGCGCTATCTGACCCGGGATGATGCAGGGAGGATCATCAATTTCTGGGAGTGGCCGGAGGGTGACTGGATCACCGGCAATGAACTGGCGGTCGCGAACGGGATTCATTTTTATTACGAGTCCATGTACGATGACGGCATGGAATATTACATCATGTTTGATGTACAGGACGTACAGGGGAACCACTATGAATCCGAGCTGCTTCCGGTTACACTGGAGAAGGCACCTGTCGAAGCCGCCGGAACAAATGAGCAGATTCAGACGATCCGGTGGGAGAAGGGAAGCGAAAGCGCAATCCTGGAGGAGGCCGGTGTGAAGGCGGATGTACGGATAGCTGAAGATCCGGCCGGCGGCAAAGATTTCTATATGATTTCCGCTGTCAACGAGAATGAATATCCGGTTCGGCTGCAGATCGGAGATCTGTATGTGAATAACACGCTGTCGGTAAATGGATCTGTTTATATGACGCTGGAGCCGGGTGAGAAAGGCTATGAGGCGATACCAGATATATCTAATATGTGCAGACTGGCAGGGATTGATGCAGTTGAGAAACTTGCTTTCCGGATGGAACTGCGCCGGGAAGATAATTCTGCCTATCTTATTTATGACAGGCCGGTGGAACTGCAGATTGCCGATCAGGTACAGGCTGAGACGGTTCTTATGCCGGCGCTCGGTGCACTGGCGGAACGGCAGGTCCTGACAGAGACGAACGATGTGCGTGTTACACTGTTGGATTTCGGACAGTACCTGACACCGAACGAAGATCCGGACGGAGAATACGCAGATGCAAATCTGGTGCTCTGTATGGAAAATCTTTCGAAGGAAGAGAAAGAAGTCTGTGCCTGGGGCGTAGAGATTGACGGCGTGTTTTTCCGGAACGATGCCGATAATAAGATTGCACCTGGCGGGAAGTGGTATAAAAGTCTGTCCATTCCGTTCAAGAGGATCCGGGGGGCTGTGGAGAACAGCTTTGAGGAGCGCCCGGAACGGATTGCATCGATCGGCAGCATGCGTGTGTTGACGGTATTGGGCGGGGAGATTGTCTGGTGTCCTGTTGAACTCTCTCAGAGGGGAGAACAGGATACGGTAAATCCGGATGCATTTGGTGATGTCCTTTTTGAAAATGAGCAGATGCAGATCCGGCTGTATAATACAGCAGCTGATCCGGAAACAGAAGAAGCAGATTCTTCTGATTTTGCGTATACATACGCCGACGATGCCCTTAGTTCGCTGTGCTGGGATCTCTGGCTGATCAATAAAACAGATGACGTCATCATGATGGATATTCTGGAAGAAGGAGAGGAAGCGCCGAATTATACGGCAGTGGGAAAAATCGGCCCCGGAAGTGCAGAACTTGTAGAAGCAAAGAAGTATCTGAACGCCGAAGAACCGGATCCTTCCGGATACGATGTCTTTGCTGAGATCAAAGAAATAAGCAGAGAAGGGTATACAGAGACAGAATTATTTGTGCTGCCGGCTGACAGGGCGGTCAGGGGCTGACCGGGAGAGGTGCGTGTGAAAAAACAGAGCACAATCATAACAAAATACAGGAAATGGATTCTGGCGGGCTTCTGTGCATTTGGCCTGCTGGCGGCGGGCTGCAGCGGCGAAATTCCGCGGGATCAGGGTGCGGGTGCATCGTCGTCTTCTGCATCGCTTTTATCAGAAGGTCTGCAGGCGTCGGGAAGTGAAGCCGCATCAGCGGCAGAAGGAGCAGGCACTGATGCCGGATCAACGGCAGAACCGGCAGAAGGAGCAGACGCTGAAGCCGGATCAGAGGCGGGGCTGCAAAAAGACGCCGGAGGAGAAAGTACGGGCACACTTCAGACCGGAATGGATGCTGCCGGACAGCAGTATCGCTGGCCGGTATTTGACGAACTGGGGATTACGGCGGAATATCTGTGCGGGCTTCGCTATGACAGCGGCGTCAGATGTGATGTATTCCGTGTTTCCAGTGCCGCGGAAGATAACTTGATTTTTGAGATCAATGACATTCATCTGAATGATGATATCTGTACGGATGCAAATGTGTTTGTCTCTACAGAACCCGGGAGTGCGGCTGACAGTCAGTCGGATTCCCTCACCCAGTCCATATTGCTGATGGAGCGGGACGGGATCGCACTGGAGTCGATATCCGGTATGGCACAGGTTTATTCCTGGGAACAGGACGAGAATGGAAATCAGAAGTTGCTGACAGAAGAACCGTTTAAAGTTTCTTTCCCTGAAGATTATGCGCCGGAACTGATTTGTGAACCGGCATATGATATGCTGGCGGAAGCGCAGGTGCTGCGTGATGAAGGCGGCATTAAGATTTCGCTTGTTGGATGCGGCGGATACTACGGCGCATCAGACGGGATCTCAGGAATTCTTTGTATTGAGAACGATTCACAGGAGACAATTCCATATCATATATCGGCTGCGGAAGTAAATGGCAGAACCGTTGAACTCTATTCAGACGGAAGCGGATCAGGCAGTCTCCCGGCGGGAGCTCTTCGATACTTTGATTTCAGAATTGGTGAAAGCGAGCTGGAAGAAGCCGGAATCACATCCGCTGCGGAGATGAAACTTCAGGTTTTGACTGATACAGAACAGAATACCGGTGTCATGATGCGGAGCGCAGGCGGCAACTGGTACCCGGTGAAACTGACGCAGCACGGAGAATTGTCAGATGTATTTGCACCCGGTGAAGTGATTTATGAAGATGACTGGATTCAGCTCGGTTATATCGGTACCCGGATTGACTGGTATCCGGAAGATGAATACCAGGAGGAGGCACACGGCTACTGTAACTGGGATCTGGCAGTCGTGAATAAGACAGATGAGAACATCGAACTGCGTATGGAAGATGCGGTTGTCAACGGTGTGCCGGCGGATGAAAGTGAAGCGAAACCATATTTTCGCTCTGATGAAATCGGTGCACATGCGAAGCGGAATTTATCTGCATTTTTGAGAATTCAGGAAAACCAGGTACCTGAGATTTCCTTCCGGATCCAGGTCCGCAAGCAGGGCGGCGGCGCACTGCTGAATTATGCGGAGGATGTGGTGACGATCACACCGGATGAAATGCAGTGATAATCCTGCAGTTATCTGTAGAAATAGAAAAATATATATGCAGCAGAAAAAATCAGCCAGATAAGGAGGAGAACATGAAAAAACGACTGATTACAGCAATTCTGACACTTGCACTTTCTGCCGGTCTGCTGGCAGGCTGCGGCGGCGCACAAAAAGAGGAAGCAGCATCATCCGCATCCGAAACCGCAGCTTCATCGGCGGCATCCTCTGTTTCTGCCGGAAGTGATGCGGATGTCAATGCACTGGAGAGCGCATCGGATGTTGCCGGAACGGTAGAAGATCAGGATGCAGTGAATGCGTCCCAGATGGCTTCCGGCGGAGCATCAGGCGGCAGCGGAGCGATTGATGCAAGTTTTGTAATGATTTATAACCCGAAGCTGTTTGATGAGATTGAAGAATCAATGATGGCGCTGTCCTCACTGAACACAGGTGATCTCAGCTCGCAGATTATCACAGGGATGAACCGCGCCGGGGATCTGGGAAGCGGAATTAATCCGGAATCTGTTATTTCACAGAGTGCGTATGACGTTGATCTGGGCGAGACAAACCGGAGCGGCGCGAAAGCCGGGGGGCTGGATCCGGTCTACAGGGTCGGCGACAGTCATGACTTCTATCATTTTACCGGGATGATGACAGCCAGAAGCGAAGATACATTTGACTGTATTTACGCCGGCGAACACTGTTACATCTGGTCACTGGACGGCTCCATAGATGACGCCTCTGCCGAAGAATTCGGAAAAGAATTCGACGAGGTGATCTACCAGAAGGATGTGGATGCCTTTGGACCGGGACGTTTCACTGAAAACGGCGGTAAGGTTAATATGCTGTTCTATCCTATGCAGCAGGGAATCGGCGGCCTGTTCTGTATCTATGATATCTTCTCCGGAACAGAGGTATCGGAAGAGATGCGAGTATCCTATGGCATGAATACAGATCATGCAATTATCAGTGTCAATTCTGATATGATCGGCGTTGACAATGATTTTGTAAAATCCACGCTTGCCCACGAGTTCCAGCATCAGATCTGTGCATCGGATTATTTCTATACAAATGACACACCGAAAATGAGGACCTGGCTGAACGAGGCGATGTCTGCTTATGCCGAAGAAATGGTATATCCGGGCATTAAGGAGGCCGGTGAATACAACCTGATGATGTATGCGAGTGATTCCTACCGCAAGGGTCAGTCGCTGTATAATTTCGCAACGGATAATGACGAGTATATCGGTGCGTACGGCGCGGTTTATCTTTTCTCACAGTATCTGTCCCAGCACGCAGGGGATGATATTTTTGCGAAGGTGCATGAATACTGGAGAAGCACGAGTGAACACGATAAAACAGAGGCAAACTGCCTTGCGTCCGTTGTTCCGGCGTCGTTCAAAAAAGAAATTGATGAAAAATATACCTTCCCGCAGGAAGTTGCCGGCAGTTTTGCAAATGATAACGAAGAGTGGCTGAGTAAGCTGGCACTGGATTTCTTTATTGAGACCCTGTCCGGTGATCTTGCGCAGATGAAGGAGTACGAGGACAATCTTCGCGCGGTATCACTCTATACGGAAGTAAACCCGCAGGATGTCGAGGGCGGCGGAAGAATGCTCGTCGCGACAGAGAGCGGCCGTTATACCATTCCGGATGATGCAGACGAGGGACTGCTCTACATTGGTCTGGATCAGGATTTCAATGTGATCACAGAACCGGTCGCCGGATAACCGGTACCATTTGAATAAAAAGGGGATGCAGCATTTATGCAGTCGTTTGCGTAATGCCGCATCCCCTTTTTGTACAAAGGAGTATTTTTATTAAAATAAAATCATGATATATTAAAAAGTAAGGAATTCAAATTAAATAATGTTCTCCTATGATACAATCATAAAGAACAGCAAAACATAAAAAGAGAGGATCGATCAATGGTTTATAACGAAACAGGCGCTTCGCTCGCCGAACTCTTTCATTTGCTTTTGGATGTTCCGGAACCGGTCATATGGCCGGCTGCGGACATCCGCACGACTGCAGAAAAGCTGGAGCGGACAATTCCGGATGTTCTGCTCATGTGCGCGACGCCCTCTGATACAGAGAAGAAAAAGACCGGACGCGGACGCCCGCGGAAATCAAAAACCGGACAGCCGCCGGAGCAGGCAGAAAGCAGTGTGGCCGGTGACAGCGCTGCCTGCGGGAAAGCAGAGGTTTTGCAGAAAGGCAATTCATTTGCGGCCTTTTTGTACAACGGCTATAACAATGTAAAGGCCCGCCGTGCGGAGATGGCCCGGGTTCTTAAGGAGCAGCCTGCAGCGGTTCTGCGGGAGGCAGAGGAGAAAGCGGTGCGGCTCCTGTATGCAGACGGTGAACCGCAGTTTGACGGGGAGCGTCTGCGTGATGCGCTCCTGATGGATGTGTGCATTCCGTTAGCAGACGAAAAGCAGAAGGAACCTTACAGAAAAGAGCTCAGTTACTTCTATGATCTGGCACCGGAAAAAGCATTTGCGCGTGCGGTGCTTGCACTTCTTCTGGCAGAACAGGCACAGGCTTGTCAGCCGCAGCTGTTTCCGGCGGACGCCAGGGAAGATGACAGTCCGGAAAGTCTTGAAGAAACAGCACTGGCACTGGAAGCGCGAGGTGAATATAAAGCGGCCCGGGAACTCTGGCGGCAGCTGCTGCGTGAGGGCGGTGCCCGCGCGGCAGATGCGGCGTGCGCAATCGGAAAAATGTTTCAGAACGGTCTGGAATGCCGTCGGGATCCGGCCAGTGCGATTGCCAGTTTTACAGAGGCAAATGAGCTGGCGGCAGGGGGTGTTCATCCGGCTGCCTCCTATGCGCTGTATGAATGTTTTACAGAAGAAAAGAAATATCAGGACGCACTGGAAGCGCTGCGGCAGAGTGCCGGAGCGGGATCGCCGTCAGCCATGCGGGAATTGGGCAATCTTTATTACAGAGGGGCAGAAGCATTCGGGATTGAAAAAGATATTTCTGCTGCTGCAGCGTATTACCGGCAGGGCGCCGGGGCTTCGGATGCCGTCAGCCAGCGGATGCTGGCGAAGTGTCTGGAGGCACTTGGCAGACTGCAGGAGGCTGACACCTGGTACGGACGTGCTGCGCAGAATGGTGATGAAGAGGCTGCATATTACTGGATGCAGCCCGGCAATGCCGCGCAAAACGTGTCTGATATCCGGGAGGAGACAGAAACAGAGGATCATACCGACCGTGTCTGTTTCTTTAATGCCGACAATGAATCCACACGGACATTTCTCCGTTCACTCGGCCGCGGATGGCGTGCAGTGAGACTGCAGAGTGAAAATGAAATGCTGATGTGGAATGCAGCATGGGATTTGATTATGCAGGCAGGAAATGGGATTGACCCCTGCCTGGAGGAATGGATGCAAAACAGCGCAGCAGACAGCCGTGCCATCTTCTTCCTCTTCGACACAGATACAGAAAACAATCTTGAATGCCTGGTACGGATCACAGGCAGATTTAATCAGGAGATCCGGAACGCCGGGGAAGACAATGCCCGGCTGCTGGAAAATATCCGGTTTTTTGTGCGCTGCAGTGCGGGGGACGAGACAGCTGAGAGGGTTGTTGACACCTGTAACGCGGCACACGAATTCCGCAGAGAAGCTTATTTCAGAATCACGCTCTGCGACCCTGCGAAGGACGCATCCGCATGGCTGCTGACACATGCGCCGCTTTTTGCGCCGGTGATATCCGGACGTTACAGAAAACCGGCAGTGGCAGTGCTCGGTGCGGGTGGGATTGTACCGCAGCTGATCTGTGACATGCTTTCCGTGCTGCCGGAAGACCGCGACGGAAAGCCGCTTTCTATTACAGTAATTGATGAGCAGGCCGGAGAAGTGAAGCAAAAGCTTCTGGATCTGGCGCCGGCTCTTTTTGAGGAAAATGCCCCGGAAAAACTTCCGGTTTCTGTCAGCTTCATGGAAGTGTCAGAAGGCGATTTTTTCAGAAAACTGGAGTTCAATAAAGACAAAGATCCTGCGTGGGAACGTCTCCGGTTCGGCTGGAATTATTACATTGCGGCCGGGAATGATGACAGGGAGAATCTGCAGAGGGCAGTCCGTCTGCGGGAGACACTTACCAGAATGGATCTCAGAAACCGGCCGCTGATCGCAGCGTACGTGAAATCGGAGGTTCTCTCAGGGCAGGCGGCGCGTTTTCAGGTGCCCGGTGAGCGCATCGGCTTTGCCTGGTACAACCGCTATGACATCTGCTGTTTCGGAAGCAGCGGCCAGATGTACACAAAGGAGACGCTTCTTGACAGTCCGTGGAAGACGCGTGCATTTGCACTGCACTGCGCCTACTATGGTGATGCGGGGAATCATCTTTTTGACGCCGGTCTGGATTACTGGTCCAGATGTTATAACCGTGAGGCAAGTGAACGGTCTGCCATGTCAGGCATTTATAAACTGTATCTTGCGGGACTGCTGCGTCCGGATTCTGCCGGGGCCGGAGCAGGCGATCAGTCACCGGAGGCAGAGGTGCAGCGAAGAGAACTCTGGGAGCGGTGGCTCGAAGAGCCCGTGCACGAGGAGAAGGCAACCAGGGATGAACACATACGCTGGAATTATTTTGTGTGCAGCCGCGGATGGCGGCAGGCTTCTGTCGCGCGGATGCAGCAGTATATCGGAATGGGCAATCCGAGACAGCAGCTTTATCTGGCAAAACTCCATCCGTGTATTGTGGACTGGAACCGCCTGAAATATGTGGAAACAGAGTTCAATCATCTGATGCAGAGCCGGAACCCGGAGTGGAAAGACCGCGATTTCATTGAGAGTGACCGGATTATGGTAAGAAATTGCTGGAGGACATAACGGTGCAGGAACAGGCGAGAAATCAAATCTATTCCGCATTCATATCGTATACGCATGCGGAACCAGATATGCGGATCGCGGCATGGCTGCAGCGGCAGCTGGAGCATTTCCGGATTCCGAAAAACATACAGATAGAGACCGGAAAGAACCGGATCGGACGGGTTTTCCGGGATGTGGAAGAATTATCTCTTACAACGGATCTCAGCCAGGAAATCAAGGAAGCGCTCGCGCAGACGGAATATCTGATTGTGGTCTGCTCGGCAAAGGCATCTGCGTCACAGTGGGTTGAGCGGGAAATCGCGCTTTTTACTTCGCTGCACGGTGATGAGAAGATCCTGACCGTACTCGCCGAAGGGGAACCGGAAGATGTAATTCCGGCCAGATTGCGGGCGAATGGAAAGGAGCCGCTCTCCTGTGACTGCCGTATGCCGCTGAAGACGGCAAAACGTGAGGAACTGCCCCGGCTTGCCGCGGCAATGCTCGGATGCTCCTATGATGCACTCCGGCAGCGGCAGCGTCAGTACCGGGCCAGAAGAAACGCTGTGATTGCGGCGGGTGTGTCAGCCGCGTTTGTCTGTGTATCAGGATATCTGACATGGAATAACATACGGATTCGCGGTCTGCTCAGGGAATCCCAGATTGCATCTTCAAAGATTCTGGCGCGCAACAGCATGGAAACACTGGAAGCGGGAGACCGGATCCGGGCGATCTCTCTTGCGCTGGAGGCGCTCTGCGGCACAGAACCGGGCGAAGAAAGACCCGAGACTTCAGAGGCGGTTCACGCACTGGAGGAATCACTGAGTGCTTATGTACCCGAGGGATGCTTTCATATCGAGGCAACCCGTACCTTTTCGACACAGCAGGAGATTTATGCGAGTCTGGTGTCTCCAGACGGTGCATATCTGGTTGTCTGTACAGAGCAGAAGCTTATGGTGTTTGAAACACAGAGCGGTACAGTTGTTACAACGCTGCCGTTTCAGTATCAGCACAGAAGGGATGCCGCACAGCCTGTATATGACAGAACAGACGGATTTTATATCAGCGATGGCGCGAAGCTCATGAACATCCGGTTTTCGGACGGTGCAGAACGCTGGAGTCTGGAACTGCCGGAAACGGAAGAAACCGGAATCAGAAGCATCGCGCTGGTGCCCGGAACAGACGGGGGTCAGGTTGCGGCTGCAACATATGATTCGGTTGTTCTGATTGATCCGGTTCAGAAAACAGTCAGCGGAAAACTGAGTGCAGAGCAGATTTCTACAGAAACCGTACACTACCGCTTTCTGCCGTCTTATTCAGCAGGGCAGAATATACAGAACACAGCGGAACCGTCTCACCCGGGACTCCTTCCCTCTGCGGATGGGAAAAAGCTGTGGATCTGCGCCGGGGTCGCAGGTGTTGATTATCATTTCGATCAGCTTGTGTGCTGGGATTTTGCAGATGGGTCCTTCAGAATTCTGGAACCAAAGCAGACATTTCAGATGGGGCAGTCCGTTTTGCTGCTGCCGGACGGCGATCTGATTTTTGCAGGATTTTCAAAGCGTGAGGATATTGCCGGAAATACGGCTGTAAGAAAGACACTCACTGCGCCGCAGGAAGAACAGCGGAACAGCGGAAAACTTACCATTGTGCGGATTGATCATGAAACAGGGAAGGCACAGTGGCGGAAACAGATTCCGTACAGCGGAAGAACGGACAGTGGCGTCCATATGCTGCTGTATGGGGGGAATGCAGATACCCTGCAGAACATACCGGAACAGGAGAATGCTTCACAGGGCATACGCGAGCAGGAGACTGCCGCGCAGCAGGATCAGGTATATCTTGCGGTAGCTGTCTCAGAAGAGCTGCGCGTATTCAGCCCTGCATCCGGAAAAGAGTGCAAAGCGGAACATGAGCCGGCAGAAATCCTGTCTCTATATGAGGAAACGGTGCCGGCATCGGGGACAGATGTCGCCGGAGAAGACACCGATGTCAGTTGTTTTCTGCGCAGCGGCGCGGTCACTTCCGGGGAAGCTCTTCTGTACGGGTTTGTCGATTCTGCGGAAAACACGGTCAGAGTTTCTGCGGAGCATGCAGTGACAGGACATACGATGTGGTTTCTGATGAATCCGGACAGGATCATTCAGTATCAGCTTGGTTCAGGTAATCCGGAAGCAGAAGAATTTTCGGGACTCAAGGAACAGGAAGAGGCGGCAGAAAATGCGGCGGTACTGACATCGGAAGCCGGGATCCTTCTGGAAACGGCGGCGGACGGCAGCGGTACCTATTCATGGTTTCCGGCCGGTGAGACAGCGTGTGCGTGGCAGTGGAGGAAGCCGGATATGGCATCTGTCACCCCTGCGGGAGTTACTGCAGACGCACAGACAATTGTTTTGACAGAGCGCTCGCTGACAGACGGTCTGGTGACCTGGCGGCTGGTATTGTTGAATGCTGCAGACGGGCGTGCGCAGTATGTGACACTGCCGCAGCCCGCAGCAGATGAAAAGACGGAGGAGAAACGGACAGGAATGCCGGGCGGGATGCTGCTGCCGGATGCGTCTGCAGATCAGATTCTGGCGGTCTCTTCATTGTATGAGGACCGGATTGCTTATGTTTTAAGCGGCATGAATGGCTCGCAGGCGGGAATATACGATGTTGCAGACGGGTCTGCAAAGTTTTGCAGGATCGCGGAGGAGCCGGTAAGCAGTCCGGTGCTTACCTGGCAGAAAGATACAGCTGAGGCGGTTGTCGGATTTTCTGGTATAAACGGTACAGCTGTGTGGATGCAGATTCCGGTAAATGGAGATGAATTGACTGTGCTGCCCTTTACAATCGCGGCAGATAATCCGGTCTGTATCTCGTCAGATGGCACAGAGACAGCGGCTGCTGCAAGAGGCGGGAGTGTCATACAGATTTCAGATGCAGAAGGTACGGAGATCCGGACAACAGGCAGTCTGCAGTATGCAGTATTTGATCTGTTTCTGTGCCGGGATGATCTCTTTGTGCTGGAAGAAAACGGAAGGGTGCACCGTTATGACAGAAAAAGTCTGAAGGAAACGGCGCAGATTGAAACGGTTCCATTTGACGAAAAGACAGCCGGAACAAATATGAAGAGCGGAAAAGAAAGTGCTCAAAAACGTGTGCAGTGGGAAGAAGATCCGGACGGCCGCATGCTCTGGATCCATTGTGCGGAAGAACTGGCGGTCGTTGATCTGGATGCAGGGTGTCTGCGCACGTCCGTGCATGACTGCCTTGGATATTCACCGGATCACGGTTCGTTTTATGTGATTGCCGGCGGCCAGAAGCGGATGCCCGGAAAGCTGCCGCATTATACGACAGAAGAATTGATTCAGATGGGAAAAGAGCAGCTGCGTGAGACGCCTGACAGCACATTCATTCAGGAAGGAGATGAAAATTAAAATATAAATATTGATTATTAAAATCACAATCATGAACAATTAAAATATATTCCTCTATACTGCAGATAAAGAAACAACAGGACATTGTTCAAAAGAAATGAAAGAGCAGGATAGAAGGAGGAATATGATGATTATGAAAAGTATTTTGAAAGCATTTTTGAAAGCGCTTTTTATCAGAACTATTATTGCGATTGTTGTGTTCACAATGGCATACGGGATGCTTGCGGCAGATACAAAGGCAGCTGATTTCGGGCCGGATCCTGTGGCTTCTGCGGGATCAATTGACAATGGAATGATGCGGGAAGTCTTTGATGCCGCAAATGAGATTCTGGCAAAGATACCGGCAAATGCATCGGAGCGCGACAAAGTCCGTCTGTTTCATGATGAACTCTGCCGCAGGGTGCGGTATGACTATACGCAAAGTTCACCGCACATGGATGATGTATATGGTGCGCTGGTACTTGGTGTGGCCAACAGCCACGGGTATGCAGATGCCTTCAAATTTCTCTGTGACAGTGCCGGCGTCTTCTGCCTGCTGGTATGCAGCGAAACGAACGCATGGAACCTGGTTGAACTGAATGGGGAACTTTCTTATTTCGTGGATGTCTGCTGGGATGATACAGATACTTATGATGCAAACGGAAAAGAATATATTTCCTATGATAACTACATTGTCAATAAGTCGGATCTGGAAAAGAACGGCCGGGAGCATGTGGCTGCAGAAGGATTTGACTGGTATACGGGTTATTATGATCCAGAGGTCGGTTTCTGGGAGCGGAACGACTATAAGATGTCCGGGTTCACTTACGACGGTGTTTATCAGGCATTCAAGACACAGTATGAACTGGGCAGAACCCTGCTGGAGGTCCGGTATGATAACCAGGCGGCCTACAAAGAGGCCTGTGAGCAGCTGACCCGGAATGATATGGATATGATCTGGGACATTCTGTACGGAATCGGTCAGGTAAACGGATATGAATATGTCCGGTGGGAGTGTAATGATGATACGATGACATTCAGAGTATATCTGGATTTCTGAGAAAGGCGGCAGGGCTGCTGCTGCCGTATGTACTGCAGAAATGAATCATCTGCAGGTAAAACACCCGGAGGAACTTGAAGAATGAGAGAGCGGAAATCATACATATTAATTGTTGGGCGTGTGATTGGATATGTGATTCTTCTGCTGTGTCTGTTCCCGCTCGGATTCTGGCTTTTGCTCCGGAAACTTCGCCGTGAATGCGGGAAAGGAGGCCGCACAGCACACATTGTCTTGATTGCAGGGTGTGTATTGTGTGGTCTCGCACTGCTGTGTTTTGCAGGGATTCTGCATGAGGGGATTGATCCGATGGGGCATTTTGTGGACATTGCGGCGTTTTTGCTGATATTGGGGACACAGGGATGCTGCTTTCTGTGTACCGGCTTATTCTATCTGTGCCAGGAACGGGAAATCCGTCGATATCGCGCACTGCTGCGTGACAGATCTTCCTGCGATGTTGATGAGGCCTGTGCCGAACTGAAAACAGGCCGTAAACAGATGTTCACGGATATGATACTGCTCATGGAAGAAGGGTTTCTGGAAGATTATTATATCAGCTATGACAGACAGCAAATTATGCGGAAAGATTCCGAAGAAGCATCTGTCAGGTACTGCAGTACCTGTGGACGTGCCGTGATTCTGGATAATTCGCGAATTACGGTCTGCCCGGACTGCGGCGGCTTGCCGGTCATGCAGATGCCTGCAGAACCAGAAACCGGAACTGTAAAGCAGACGGGTTCTGTGATCAGGAAGTCGCTGTGGATCACAGGGGCGGCCCTTTCGGCACTTGCCGGATATTTTCTCTGGCCGCTCTGTCTCCTGCTGACTGCTGCAGCCTGTATCATGGAACTGCGCCGGGAGCGGCCGGATTACCGGCTGATCCACAGCTGCGGAACCGGAATGTTGTTATATGGTCTTGTGCTATTCTTCTGCGAAGGCGTCTTTTTTATACGCGATCAGCTCCCGGATCCCGGCGCGGCGCAGTTTTTGAATTATTTGCTCGTATGTTTTCTGCTTTTTCCATGCTTTTATATTCTTTCAGCCGTATTCAGGCAGCGGTTCGCACATATCCGGATGTGCCGTGAAATCGAGCGGGATCTTCATCCGGAAACACCAGATGACATCTGCAGGTACACGGGACTCGGCAGCCGTGAGGCAGGCGCGGCCCGGAAAATTCTGGGCCAGAAGAATAAGCAGCCGGGCAGAGCATATAGACAGAGGTGAATTATGAGACATTATATTGGCATTGATCTTGGGACGACGAACAGTGCAGTCTGTTCATTTGACGGACGGGAAGCCAGAATCTGGAAGAGTCCGGAGCAGGCAGACGTAACCCCTTCCGCGATATATATCGATGGGAAAGGACACCGGTTTTACGGCAGAAAAGCATTTACAATGGCTTCGCATCATGAAGAGAATGCCGCCATGCTGTTTAAGCGATACATGGGAACCGGCAAGGTGTTTACATTTGCGGCCTCCGGCATTTCCATGACACCGGTTGAATGCAGTGCAGAATTGCTGCGAGTCCTGTACGGTTATCTGCCCGAAGAGATCCGCAGTGACCCGGAGACGGTTACGGTCATTACCGTTCCGTCTGCATTTAATCAGATGAAAAAAGATGCGACCCTGGAGGCTGCGGAACTTGCCGGAATCGGTCAGACCGCACTGATGCAGGAGCCGGTGGCGGCAGTCATGAGTGTTCTGAAACAGGACGCAGAGGAAAAGCTGTTTCTGATCTATGACCTCGGCGGCGGAACGTTTGACATATCGGTGGCGCAGCATATTGACGGTCATGTCAGTATTCTGGCACAGGGCGGCCGGGAGATGTGCGGCGGCAGAGATCTGGACCGGCGGATTTACAGAAAGAAGGTCCTGCCCTGGCTGAAAGAGCGGTTTGTCCTTCCGGATGATCCCGACGCTGATCCGGTGTTTCTGGAGATGAAGCGGACGGCACTGTTTGCAGTGGAGGAGGCAAAGATTGCACTTTCTGCGTCAGAGAGTCCGGTTGATCTCTGGATAGGTGAAGAAGAATTTCGTGCAAAGGACCTGAACGGAACAGAGATGTATCTGGATCTGACAATTTCCAGGGATGATCTGGCAGATGTGATAGAGGAGATGGCGGAGGAGACATCGGCACTTGCGCGGGAAACAATGCTCTGTGCAGGTGTGACTTCTGCGCAGGTTGATCAGATCATATTTATTGGCGGCCCGACCATGTATGCGCCGCTGCGTGAGCAGGTCTGCAGAAAACTGGAGATTGAAAAGGGCGTCGCGGTCAACCCGATGACGGCGGTTGCCGAAGGGGCGGCAGTTTATGCAGAGATGATCGACTGGGAAAATCCGCTGCACCGGCGCAAAACAGATATTGCAGAACTGACAGATCAGCAGCCGGCATTGACCGGTACACAGACTGGGCGGCAGAAAGGTGATGAGGCCGGAGAAGCAGAACCGGATGCCCGGAAGGATGCTGAAGCAGGAGAGCCGGCGGACAGGATGCCCCGGGCTGCTGTGCGGTATGAGAATCGTACAGCAAAGCGTCAGGGGAAAATCGCCGTGATTCTGCCGGAGGGAGAAAGCGGAGATGTGCGGATCTTTTCACAGGAAAAAGATACGGATCCGAAATCGGATGGATATGATTCGGGGCGGGTCCATGTGAAAGACCGTGCAATCCTGCATGTGCCGCTGCCGCAGCCGGGAACCTGGAGGTTTTGTCTGGAAGTATTCCGGACGGAAGAAGCGGAACCGTTTTTAAAGCAGCTTCTTGAAATTACACGGACCCTTGCGGTGGTTGATGCAATTCCGGCTTCCTATTCGATTGCTGTAAAAGCACTGGATAAACCGGGCGGCATTCCGTTGCCTGTGTATCTGGTCCGGGCCAATGAGCCGCTGCCGAAAAGCGGGTCTGTGACATTCCGTGCGGCGGAACAGCTGGTTGGCGGAAGCAGCGGCGCGCTTTCCTTCAGCCTCTGGGAGGGGGAAATTGCTGACCCGGTCGATGATAACCGCTATATCGGAAGCTACCGTATTCCGGGAGCAGCTGTTTCGGGCGGCACAATTCCGGCAGGTGCGGAGATTGTATGTGATTATGAAATGAACGAAGCGGGAAATCTCAGACTGGGTGTCTCCGTGCCGTGTATCGGACTGCGTATGCAGGACAGAAATTTTTACAGCCGTGCGGAAGGCCAGATTGATCTGAATGATACGCATACGATTGTTGAAGAGGTAAATAAGCTGCTGATCCGCACTGCCGGGATGAAGCGTGGAATTATTGACAGAGAACTGGATGAAATACGCCGGGTGCTGATGGAGATCAGGACAGCGGTGTCTCACACTGCGGATCAGGAAACTGTTGCAGAGGAGCAGAGCCGGCTGACGGATTGTATCCGGCGCGTTGCGGGACTGCAGCAGCGATATGCAAATGTAATCAGAAGCCGGGATCTGAAGCAGGCAGCAGATGAATTTAAGCTGGAAGCTGACCGGGCAACTGAATCCGAGAAAGCTGCATTTGATAATCTCGTGGAACTTGCAAAATACTCGATCGATATGGGCTCCTCTGATTTTGACGCCCAGCTGGAGTCGATGAAACAGATCATCAGCGGGATCCGGTGGCGCCGGGATGATGTCGTGATCGGAACATTCCTGGTTTTGTCAGCTTCGTCAGCGGGATATACGGACAAAGCTGTGTTCGACCGTCTGACAGCGGAGGGAAATACCTGTTTGGAGAACAAGGACATGGACGGCCTCCGCAGAGTCATTCATAAACTTGCAGAGATCCGTAAGGATGAGGTGGAGATGAATCCGGAGCAGATGTTAGCGGACGTGAATATCTATAAGTATTAAACACAGCAGGGTGCATGATTCTCGTGTGGTTCAGCAGAAGGCGAAACAGAGGAACAGGAGAATGAACATGAATCAGTGGATTACAGACGGTGCAGTGCTGCCGGACGGAGAGATTACAGCAAATTTGTATCTGCGCGGCAGAAACTGGCAGATCTATACGACGCGTTCCGGGGGCTATGCACTGGCGGTGGATGCAGGATTGTATCAGAACTGGATCGGTCATGATCTGCTGGAAGAAGGGATTTTTCTGGGGTATGAGATACCTGAGGAAAATGCCGGTTATGAAGCGGCTCGAAGCCTCATTTTTGTTATAAGCGTTCTTTCGGGGGGACTGATTTCCTCGCTGGAATATGGTCCCTACACAAAAAGTGCGCTGCAGGTGCGGCGGTTTGCGCAGGCACTTCGCGGGGCGCACATCCGGACGAATGCGTCTCTTGCGGACGGGATCTATATTTCACAGCTGGCCGTCATCCTTCCTTCGTTTCAGGATACGGAGCAGCTGCCGGATGATCTGCTGCTCGGCAGATGGATCTGCGGCGGTATGAATATCTCTCTCTGCGATACGGTTCGCATGAGAAAATATGCGTCATGGCTCACAGAGGATGCCAGAAAATCTTTGCTGGAACAGTTCGGTCTTGCGGAAAAAATGCAGGAGAACGATGGCTCCATGCTTTCCATGCCGGCTCCGCTGGAGTCTTCGGTAAATGGTCAGAAGACGCCGGATGCATCCGGCCAGGCGGCTGCAGGGCGTGGTGAGACAAAGAGAAGGAAACGCAGAGAAGGAACGTTTTCACTTCCGGGTCGTACAGAACTGGAACGGTTTTTCCGGGAAGAGATTCTCGATGTAATTGACAGAGAAGCGGAATACCGGCGGTTCGGCGTCGGATTTCCGGGGGCGATGCTTCTGTATGGACCGCCGGGCAGCGGGAAAACGTTTGCAGTCGAAAAACTGGCGGATTATCTTGGGTGGCCGGTATTCCGGATTACTACCGGGACAATCGGAAGCAAGTACGTCCATGAGACCAGCCAGATGATTTCCGACGTATTTGACGCTGCGATCCGGGAAGCGCCGTCCGTTCTGATCATTGATGAGCTGGAGGCGTTTCTGTCGTCCAGAGAGAAGGCAGGGGGATCCCCGGAAATCCATCTGGAAGAGGTGGGCGAATTCCTGCGCAGAATTCCAGATGCGGCAGAGCAGCATGTCCTGCTGTTTGGCATGACAAATATGCTGGATTCTATCGACAAAGCAATTTTGCGGAAAGGGAGATTTGACCATGTGCTTGCGGTTGATATGCCTTCCCAAGAAGAGGTTCTGGCTGTTCTGGAGCAATCGCTTGCAGAACTGCCTTCAGAGGAGAATCTGCCTTTGCTGCGGTTTGCCGGCCGTCTTGCCGGCCGGCCGTTAAGCGACACTGCATTTGTCGTAAAAGAGGCCGGCCGCATCTGTGTGCGGGAGGGAAAATCTTTGATTGATGCGGATGCCCTGCGCAAGGCCTGCGACCAGCTGGAACCTGAAGCTGCACCAAAGTTTAAAATCGGATTTTGAGCCGGACAGGAGCAGAACATGGACAGGAACCGATATACAGACTGGCGGGAGCCGCTGTATGAATATGCAAATGAACAATTAAAACAGGGAACAGTTCTGTCGCTCAAAGAGGCGCGGAATACATTTTTGTTTCTTGGCGGGTACCTGGATTCTGAAGAACTGTCCGGCAGGTGTGCAGAGAAACTCCGGCAGCTGCAGGATGCACCTGCGGCAGACATCGGACGTGTCAATGGAAAACCGCCGGACAGGAAACGTACAGCGCAAGGCCGTCTGTATACATTGAAAACAGCCCGGGCATGGCTGCTGGCAGGAATCTTCGCGGCAGTGCTTGCGGCGGCAGTCTTTTTGGGATGGCAGAAGCAGGTGCTCGATCAGGCGCGCATGCATGAAGCGGGCGGCGCATATGCAGAAGCACTGGGATGTTACTGGAAACTGCTGGCAGGACCGTTTTACAGGGAGGCGTCTGAGAAAATTCCGGAACTGCAGAATGCATATGCGGACAGCCTGCTTGCAGAACAGCAGTTTCAGCAGGCAGTCGATATCTATACAGAACTGGAAGATACAGACGGTGTAAAAAGGGCGCATAATGCATGGGGTGAATACTTTGTAGAGAAAGAAAATTATTCAGAAGCCGTCGGACAGTTTGTACAGGCTGAGAATTCCCGGAGAGAACAGGAGACCTATCTGTCATGGAGCAGGGCGGAGGCGGCAGATGGAAGAATACAGGAGGCCATAGAGATCCTTCTTCAGGCCAGACCTTCGCATGAAACCAGTGAACTGCTGACAGATCTGCGGCTGCAGCGCTGTGAGGAGGCGGTCCGGTCACTGCGCGCTGCTGTTCCCGCAGAGGAGGAAATTAAAGAATCGGAAGACGGCGCACCGGCCCGACACACGGTACGGGATATAAAATATGCTGCTGAAATCGGGGCAGAACTGGATGATGTGGACAGTATCCTCACATATTTCCGTGCACTTGCAGAATGTGGATATGAACCGGGCGCGGTTTATCCGGACGGTGTTGAAGTAATCGACGTCCCGACAGGGAGTTATCAGCTGCCGGAGGACCGCAAAGCGGCACAGGCTGATCAAAACCAGACAGTTCCATTGGAAGGAAAAGGCCTCATCTTCACCCGGGAACAGATCATTCCGGATGATCCGAAACAGTATCTGAGTCAAACAGAGCATGTTATCGTCGAACGCCCATGGAATCCGGCAGATGACAGTCTGTACCGGGTGAAGCTGCAGCCTGCGGAGCTGTATCAGCTGCCGGAAGAACGACGCGCGGAGAGTATTGCAGAATGCAGCTGGATTTATCTGGCGGATACGGTTTACCGCGTAAGTGGAACAGCCGTGATGGAAAATGAATTCAGAACAAAGCTGAACGGGCGGACCATGACAATGAAGAATAACTATTACTATCCATTTTTGGGTGCAGTGAGTTCAGGTGCATTTTATGCATCCGGTAATCCGGAGCAATGTGAAGTGGCCGGCTGTCAGATGACAGTTCCGGAACTGCAGAAGCAGCTTACGGGAAAAGATGCGGTATCTATGCCGGTTATACCGGTTCCTTATGATCCGCTGAAATTGTCGGCAGAAGAGATGGCAGAGTATTTTTTTGGAAAACCGGATCCGGCGTTCTGCAGGAAGATGCTGAAGAAAGGGGTGGATATCATCATTGAAGAATAAACATGGATTGAAAGCGAACCCGTTCTATTTTCTGCATGCCATGCCGCGTGAATCTGATCAAAAACTGCTGGAACGCGTTCAGGAGATGAAGCTTCTCTGTGGCATCTCATCAGAAGAAGCGGACGTCCTGAAAAAAGCGCTGCTGCATCCGGGCAGTCGTCTCGCTGCGGAAATCGGTTTTTTGCCTGACACACCGGAGGAAGAGGTGGAAGCGCTTCGTGCGTGGCTGGAGGAGGCAGAGCTGCGCTGTGCAGCCTGCACGAGGGCAGATGCCGCAGCAGATCCAGATGACAGCGTTCCGGGAGCGGCTGATTGTTTTGCACCATCTTCATCACTGGCCGCGTTGAACGGCGCAGCTGCCATGCTGCCATATTGGCCTGTTTCAACAGCTGAACGTGCCTGTACTGCCTGCCGGAGCATCGTGTCGCTTCTTGGTCAGATCCGGGCAGAAACCGTACAGGAAGAGATTAACCGGGACCGCGCGGCAGCAGGACATCAGCCGGAAGAATCGCTTCCTGCAGTCGCATCCTGTCTGCGGGACCACCGGGAAGCCATTCTGAGCGATATGGCAGAGCGATGTATGGAAGCGCTTGCGCCCTGTGCTTTTCGGAGGCTCCGGACGATACTGGCAGAACAGTACTGTAAGGAGGACAGCCGGTATTTCCGGTCGCAGATACTGGATGAGCTTGTGTGCCGCCATCTGGGACATGCAGGAGCAGCTGAGGCGGATTACCACCGGACAGAAGCTGTTCGGGTGATGCAGACATACAGGGCGGCGGAAGCCGGAAGAATGTCAGGCGGAAGTCAGCAGGGTTCCGGAAAAACGTCAGCCGTGTCTCCGGCCGGCGCTTTCAGAAAAGAAGCACAGAGGAGAGAACGTCAGTGCGCAAAACTGCTGGAACACCTGCAGATGTGGAATACACTGACGAAGCCGGAACGTATGATCACAAGGTGTAAGGGCTATATGGATCAGGCGGCAGAACAGCTGATGAAACAAGTGAATGACTGCAGTGTTTTTATGGTGAATACCTGCGGTGATTATAAAAGCGGAAGAGCTGTTCTTGGCAGTATGGAAGAACTGTTTTTTGACATGCCGCAGGACGTCAGAATGATTGTGCGTGAGAATAAGAAAAAACTTCATGTGGCAGATCATACGTAATCAATTATCGGGAGGAGAAACAGGATGAAAAATATCAGCAAGATTGTCTTAACAGGAGGTCCCTGTGCGGGGAAAACAACCGGCATGAGCTGGATCCAGAATGCGTTTGAAGAACGCGGATACAGTGTGCTGTTTGTTCCGGAGACTGCAACAGAACTGATTTCCGGAGGCGTTGCGCCATGGAGCTGCGCCTCAAATACTGTGTACCAGAAGTATCAGATGCGGCTGCAGACAGAGAAAGAGCGGATTTTCGAGGAGGCGGCATCCGGCATGCAGGCAGAAAAGATTCTGATTGTCTGCGACAGAGGCGCGCTGGATAACAAGGCTTATATGTCTGCACAGGAATTTGAACAGGTGCTGGAAAGCGCAGGTACAAATGAAGTGGAACTTCGGGATAATTATGATGCGGTGTTCCATCTCGTGACAGCTGCCAAGGGGGCAGAGCAATTCTATACCACCGACAATAATCACGCAAGAACGGAGACAGTGGAAGAAGCTGCGGCGCTTGATGATAAGCTGATCGCGGCATGGACAGGTCATCCACATCTGCGGATCATTGATAATTCCGGTGATTTCGAGGAAAAGATGCGTCATCTGATTGCTGAGATTGCATCCTTTCTGGGAGAGCCTGAACCTTATGAGATTGAGCGGAAATTCCTGATCAAATATCCGGATACTGGACTGTTGGAAGCGATTCCAAACTGCCAGAAGGTGGAAATCATTCAGACATATCTAACATCGGATCCCGGGGAAGAGGTACGCGTCCGCCAGCGAGGGGGCGATGGGTATTATACCTATTATGAGACCAGAAAACGGACTGTCACAGGATTGAAGCGTGTTGAGATCGAGCGGCGTCTGACAAAAGATGAATATCTTTCCTGTCTGATGAAAGCTGATCCCTCCAGAAGACAGATCCGGAAAGACCGGTACTGCCTCGCGGACAGGGGACAATATTTTGAAATCGATATTTATCCATTCTGGGACGATAAAGCAATCATGGAAATTGAGCTGACCCGGCCGGATGAGGAAATCCGCTTTCCGGATATGCTGCAGGTGATCCGGGAAGTGACGGATGAGGAAGCGTATAAGAATTCGTCGCTTGCCGCAATCAGTACGTGAGAAACAGACAGGGC
>JAFRGW010000001.1 GCA_017433615.1 Eubacterium sp. | reverse complement strand
GGCTTCCAGACATTCATCAAGGGTCAGAACCGTTATGCATCTCTGGCACTCTCCTTCCCGGAGAAAGCAGAAGCTCTTTACAACAAGGCAGAGAACGATGCAAAGGCAAGACTCGAGACCTACAAGAATCTGGCGAAGTAAAACTTCCGGGTCAAATCCGGTTTGCTGCTAAAGCAAACAATTTAACTAACCAGTTACCATTTACAAAATGCTCATATATCTCCAAAAAGGAACGGGAGAGGCGTTATGCCTCTCCTGTTTCTTTTGTATTCTATGTGTTTCGGACTTACTTTTATGTTTTGGCATCCGCACTTACTTGTTTCTTTTATTTGCGGATGCCAATTTTATATATTGCAGACAGGGAATCGTCTCCTGTCTACGAAACTGTCAGATATCCCTCCCGTCTTTTCAATAATAATACACGGAAAGATCAATTCAAACCCCACCGCCGGAAACTTTATGTGTCTGATGTGGACGACTGTTCCACCGGGTTCAACACGATGATCCCCCTGCTTTTTTCTTCCCTGCTGCATTCTGTAATGCTTAATTCAGGATGATTATAGACTTTACCCGTCCCGAATCGCCGCGCCGCTTCTGCTTCCGCTTCCCGCAGGATCGCATCTGGATCCATTCCGATAATATCCAGGTTTTCTGCACACAGATATTCTGTGTCCGCAATCCCGTAGAGATTGCTGCATAACGCTTGAACGTACCCGTATCCGAATGAAGCATCCGTAATCGGTCCGCCTGCTGTTGTGACATACAGAAGGCGGCCTGCCTTACATAATCCCTTCGGAATCCCCGCTTCTGTATAAGTAAATGTAATGCCGTTTACTGTCACGTTCTCAAGATATACTTTCAGAAGAGAGGGAAATGAAAAGTCCCAGTACGGCGCGGCAATAAGGATCTCATCTGCCGCAGCAAACTGCTTTGCAAATGAAAGATGATCCGGTTCGCAGCTTCCGCATGCGACGCACTCATCCCGCTGGTTGATCGCATTTTCATCCAGCGGGAACATTTCCTTCTCATAGAGTTTCAGATGTGTTACCCTGCCCTCGATATGCGATAACACAGATTCTGTCAGCCGTCTGGTCCTGGATTCTTTTCTTGCACAGGCATCGATGAACAATATTTGTTTTTCCGCCATATTTCTCCTGCCTCTTCTCACACAGGAGACAGAGAACCGTCCCCTGTCTCCTTCCTTACATATAGCCGGCACGAAACTGCTTTTCCTTCGGATCGACCGGTATCAGTTTCACATCCATCCGCTCAATTTGAACATATTTCCACTGCCTGATCTCCTGAAGTACCAGGTCAATCTGTTCTTCTGTACCCTGAATTTCCATTGTAACAGATCCGTCATATTCATTGCGAACCCATCCTGTACATCCTGCCATCTCTGCAGCCCGGCAGGCACGGTACCGGAATCCGACGCCCTGTACGCGTCCGTAAAATGTAAAATGCTTTCTTATCATTTTTTTCCTGTCTCTGCTATGAACTCCTTCTTCATCCGGGCAATCCTTCTGTCGTACGCAGCCAG
The DNA here is from genome assembly GCA_017433615.1 of Eubacterium sp. GTDB lineage: Bacteria > Bacillota > Clostridia > Lachnospirales > Lachnospiraceae > CADBRN01. Next base: position 40,502 of record JAFRGW010000001.1, on the reverse strand, counting down.
CCGGTCCCGCAGATAATCCCGCAGGCCCTTATCTGTACAATAAATATAGCAGCCCTTCATTCCGCGTGTCAGCAGCGTGCGGTAGGTATTCCGGATAATCTCGTCCGCACGCGCTTCTGCCTTCTCCGGGGCTTCTTTGTACAGTTTCTTGATCCCTTTAAGCGACTGGTCCGTTCTGGCACGCTTCGTAAAATCTGTTACGACCGATCCGTTCTCATAGCGCAGGTCATCTCCTATGATGACGCCGACATAGTCAAATTCCAGGCCCTGTGAGGTATGAATGCAGCCGATTTCATTGACGGAAGTTTCACTGACTGCAAACGGGGCGCCGCCGTTCAGATTCCAGCTCATCTCGAAATCACCGATCCTGATATCATGATAATCGGTATTGTTTGCCTGTTTTTTGTCCCACTCCCAACAGTACCCCGCAAGCATGCGCGCACGGTTGGCCGCCTTATTTTTTTCGATGATCAGGCTTCTGACTTCCTGCGGCGTATCCAGTACGCGGATGTCAAAATCAATTCCTTCCAGGTCGTAATTGGCCGTGTCGCGAATACCAAGTGTATGGTCCAGCCACGCGAGGTATCCGTCTGATCCATTGCACCGGAACTGCGACAGCAACTCCATTTCGCAGACGATGGAACCTTCCGCGTCTGCCCATTTTTTAATTTCTTCGACTGATCCGATGTCATCCATCGTCACGCGCTGGGATTCATCGATGAAAAATACACTGCAGAACGTGGAATGAATGATCTCTTTAATCTGATTCTCACCCTTGTTGTGAAACATACCGGATTTTTCATTCAGCCGGTGCGCCTCATCCACCAGAAGGGTGTGAATCATGTTGCACCCTGTCTCCGTAAATGTCCCGGAGCCTTTAAACATATTGTCGATGCTGGAAACCTTGATGGTACCCTTGAGCTTCTGCTTATAGACATCGCGCGGCGCACTGTTTTTGGAGACATACTGCACCAGCTGGTCCCGCTGTGTCAGCTCCGCGAGAAGATTGACTGCAATGACGGATTTCCCTGTTCCCGGGCCGCCCCTCACGATCACCGTCCGCTTTTTGAAATCCTTCTGGCATTGTTCCGAGAGCCGGAGAATATTCTCATATGCAACCTTCTGCTCATCAATCATGATGAATTCACGGTTTCCCTTCAGCATCGAGGCAATCGCATTCTGCAGACTTTTGGACGGCCGGATTTTCCCCTTTTCAATTCGATACAAAATTTCTTTGTTATCTCCTTTGACAACAATTTTGCGGATGAAATCCCTTAATGAGGCAAGCTGTCCTTTTGTAAAGACCGGCGCTTCCTCATAATATGGGGCATATCGCTCCAGATCAATCGGGTCGCTCTCGTGCCGGATATAATTGTGCATGCAGACACAGGGATTCAGCGAGATTTCATCATCCTGCACGACCGCATTGTAATCGCGGATCAGCTGCGCGTAGGACCAGGCCTGATAGGAAGGATGCACCACTGTCCGGTTTGCGCCGCCTGTAAAGGTTTCGACCAGCGCATCCACGCTTTCTACAGGCTTAATCGTTTCCCATTGCTTCAGTTCAACGATCGCGACACCTTCCTTTTCCTGCGCGTTGTATCCCGAAATCAGAAAATCCACCCGTTTCGATGTCTGCGGAATATTGTACTCGATCGCAATACCGGCATCATCGGGTATCTGTGTATCGTTCAGGACCTTATACATATACGTCAGTGAATTTTCCCAGGAGCGAAACTCACTTTTCGGCGTATGTCTGCCCATCTTTTCGAGAATATTCTGCTCAATTTCAATCGCGATCTCATCGTATTCTACACTCTGCAAAAATGATGATTTCACACCCTCATATACGATCATATTTCTTTTCCTTTATCTACCCTTTCAGGTCATGTCGTGCGGAACCTGATACTGAATCATGAACAACGGACATCTGTACAGATCTGCAGCACATCCCAAAAATCACATTCCTGAAATTTCATCCCGGAAATCTCATTTCCGCATATTCTGTCCCGGTAAAATATTACTTTGCCAGTTCCAGAAACAGATCCACTGCTGTCTCCAGAATTCTGTCATTGAAATCATATTCTTTCGTGTGCAGGGCCGGCCAGCCCACGCCGCTCCCGACATAGAACATCGCACCTGGACATTTCTTCAGATACCACCCGAAGTCTTCCGAAGCACGCCAGAGTTCAGGCATCTCTCTCGTCTGCAGCTGCAGTTCCGCTGCCGCCGCCAGTACCCGGTCAAGTCCTGCGTCACTGTTCCTGGTCTCCGGAAAGTAATCAAAGATCTGATGTGAAATCTGCAGTCCGTAACGATCAGCCTGTTCTCCGGCAAATTGTAAAAGCTTCTGCTCCATCTCCAGCATCTCTTCTTCGATTTCCGCGCGCAGCGTCATCCGGACAGACCCTTCTCCGGGCGAAATCCCGAAATCACCGGTTCCTACCTGAACGCCCGTGATTGTGCATAGTTTCATGGATGCTGTATGCAGGCTGTTCTCTCTTTCCAAAGAAGGCTGCTGTTCTGACCCGGCCCGGGTTTCGTTCTGCGACTGCGTTTGGATTCCGGTCTGCGCCTGGCCTGCTCCCGCTATTTCTCCCGCATAGAGCACCACCGCTGCCACCACTTCGGCAGGATTCCGGCCGTCTTCCGGCGCACTTGCATGACTCTGTTTTCCGGTAAACCGGATTTCCAGCCCCTCAGAGGCGGGTTGTGTAAGTCCTCTTCGATACACAATCACTCCCTCCGGATAGCCGCTCAGATTATGAAACGCGTAAACTTCACCGATTCCCGTTTCCTGGATCAGCTCCGCGCATCGCTTCCCGCCGGCACCGGTTTCCTCCGCAGGCTGGAAAATCAAATAGACTGTCCGCCGGAGTTCTATCCGATCCAGTTCCATCGCCAGCCCGCATAGTGCTGCACAGTGGCCGTCGTGGCCACATTTGTGAGAGACGCCCGGTTTTTCTGATGCCCACGCGGCCGGAAAACCATCTGCAGTGCATACCTTTCCTTCATTCATGGGCAGCGCGTCCATATCTGCACGAAACGCGATACTTCCTGCATCTGGATTCATACTTTTTTTCACTACATAAAACCACCCATCCCGCAAATGAATCTCAAATGAAGGCGCATATGCCGCAAGAAAACCCCGGAGCCGTTCCATTGTCTCAGTCTCCTGGAATGATAATTCCGGATAGCGGTGCAGATCGTGCCGGAGCCATATGATTTTTTCCAGATTTTCCTGTTTCATAGTGTTTGCCTCTTTACAATTTCAGTGGATTTTTTCAGTATAAGCATTCACTTATCAAGACTGTTTTCGTCTAGCAGAAAATCGTATATATTCATAATGGTTATTCCCTGTTCGTTTCTCCAAAGTGGTATACCAGATTCAACAACAATTATTTTTTTAAAAGAATCTGGAATATGTACCAGAGATGCCTGTTCCTGTTCCATTTTTTCATTATCTGGAATCGCGTAAGCAGATTGAACATAATATCTTCTGTTCCCGAGATTTGCAACAAAATCAACTTCAAGCTGTTTGCGGGTATTTTTACCATTTTCCGTTGCATTGATCTCTACAACTCCCACATCTACAGAAAACCCTCTGTATACTAATTCATTGTAGATTACATTTTCCATAAGATGTGTTTTTTCAAACTGCCGAAAGCCCAGTAATGCATTTCTTAATCCCAGATCTGTGTAATAATACTTTGCGGGCGTGCTGATATACTTTCTTCCTTTCACATTATAGCGCTCAGCCTTTCGAATCAGGTGTGCATCCTGCAAATAACCAATATAATCTTTGATCGTCGGCGCCGATATTCCCTTCATCCCGCTGCTTTTAAATGTATCTGCTATCTTTTGCGGATTTGTCAGGGAGTTGACAGCCGATGCAAGCACCTTTTGCAGATCCTCCATCCCCGAACTGTTTGATATACCATAACGCTCAGAAATGTCTTTTAAATAGATCTCATTATGAAGTGTCAAAAGATACTTTACTTTTTCCTCCTCATCCTGAAGGTTCAGTATATACGGCATACCTCCATAGAGAAGATATTCATTCCAGGCTTCATCTTTTGTTCCTCCATGCGCAGGATAGTACTCAGAAAAAGCAAGCGGCGCGATATGAATCTGGTCTCCCCTGCCCCTGAATTCTGTCATGACATCCGTAGACAGGAGTTTGGAATTGCTCCCTGTTACATAAACATCAACATTTCTTTTATGCAGAAGCCCATTTAGAACGCCATATAATCTGACATAGGAATCCTTGTTTTTCAATTCGTCCCGTGTAATTGTAAACTGAATCTCATCAAGGAGAACATAGTACGTTTTTGTTTTATCGGATGTGCGCCATGATATATATTCCGACAAGGCTTGCGGTTCAAGCAAAGCTTCATTCTCTACATCATCTAAAGCGATCTTTATGATACAGTCATCAGCAATACCTTGCTCCAAAAGATAGTTATAGAACAATTCAAACAGCAAAAATGATTTACCACATCGTCTGACACCCGTAATCACTTTAATCATCCCATTATTCATTTTTGAGATCAGTTTGTTCATGTATTTAGGTCTACTGATAATTTTCATAGCCCGGTCTCCCGTTTTAGATTTTTGCATAATCCCTCATACTTCTAAAATATCAAATCTCTTTTTGTCCGTCAATTTTAGATTATTGCGTTTTCCCGCATTTATCTAAATACAGCAAAAGCTCTCCATCTACTACGTTGAATCTTTATGATACTCTGTGATATTCTAATCAATATCCTGGACAATCACAAATCATGAATAAAAAGAGATGAAGGAGGCCTCTATGTCACTGAATCGTGCCCGCACTTTTTTAGAAAGCAGAGGATTCGCAGACCACATAATCATTCCGGAGCACAGCAGCGCCACCGTCGCAGAAGCTGCAGAGGCACTCGGCTGTGAACCGGGCATGATCGCGAAGACCCTGTCTTTTCTGCAGGGAGATCAGCCTGTCCTGATTCTCGCAGAAGGCATGGCGCGGATTGACAACAAAAAATACAGGAAGCACTTTCACTGTAAAGCGAAGATGATTCCTGCTGATCAGGTCGAAACATTGATCGGACATGACATCGGCGGTGTGTGTCCGTTCGGGGTTAATGAAAATGTTCAGGTCTATCTGGATGAAAGCCTGAAGCTGCATGAAACAGTCTATCCGGCCGCCGGAACTGATCACAGCGCTGTCCGGCTCACGATTGCCGAGCTGGAACAGGCGTGCGATTTCGTCGGATGGATTGATGTCTGCAAGGAGACAGGGGACGGTTCTCTGTCTCCCTGATACCACAAATATAGATAGCTGTCTCGCTTCAAATTCTATCTGCGCAGAGAAACATAGATCCATGTTCTTCACGCACGTGGCAGACTGAAATTTCCATGCAAACCAGGCAGAATTATCTATTTGGGAAATTGCAGCCTGTTACGGATATCAGCAATGAGAATGGCAAAAAGGAGACAGAGAACCGTCCCCTGTCTCCCTATTCCTGCATAAAACTGGAATTCCGCAGGTACGGATCTTCGATCTGCTGCATGATGAGCGGGCAGAGATCCAGCAGGAAGGACGAATATTCCGGTTCACCCGTTCCGGATGTTTCTGCTCCGTTTCCCGGCCGGGCTTCGCTGCCGGCCGGCATGCCCGTACCCGAAGCTTCTCCCGCTCCACTCTGTCCGAAAGCCCCCAGTGTCAGCCGCAGATCGCCTTCAGGTGTAACCTGCGCACTGTCGTGCCTTATAAGCAGTCCCTGGCGCTTCAGCTCGCCCGTGACCAGCGCACAGATCCGTTCGATCAGATTCACCGCTGCCGCCCCGTCTTCCCCGGCCGGCTGCAGCAGGCTCAGCTGCTCCAGCATAGATGCCGCACGGGGCAGTTTTTCCATCTGTTTCGCGCTGCGAGCCATCCACTTGTAAAATGGCGCATATTTTTTGTTCAGCAGGTGGACCATTGAGAGCGCCGCTTTCAGGAACTCTACTTTTGCCAGTTCTGCAGCAAGATACTCTCCGCGCTGAACACATCTTCCAAAATTGTATTGTCCTGCCTGCGCCATCGCTGCCGCCCGCGCGGCAATTTTTTTAATGCGGACATCTTCCGGATAATAAGACTGCAGATGCTCCCGGATCGCAGTAAACTTTCCGGACGGATCGTGAAATATCTCCCCGTTCACTGCGGTTGCCAGAAATGCCTCCGGCACGCGCCGCCACTCCGCCAACGTCTGCGGTCCTTCCGGGCACCCGGTATATTTCCGGTACCAGTCCTGTATACACAGGACGCCGTCGCGGCCCTGTGCCGTGCTGCTGCTGACGCGGCGTGGATACCCGTCGATCTCCGCCGGCAGACTGTTGTAAACCTGCTGCACTGCTGCACCATATTTCTCATAATCATCCCGATCCAGCCAGATGCAGAATGCCGCGCCCCAGTCGTGGTCGCGGGAGATCTCGTCATCAAATCCAAAGCACTCGGATCCCTCTCCCGCAAGCCCGACTGCCATGCGGGGAAATAACTCCGGGAATGCTTCCTGCAGTGCAGATGCGCCGGCCGTTTCATAATATTTCTTTGCCAATTCCAAACCATTCATCTGCGTGAGACTCCTTTTCCATAAAACCGTTCATTATCACATCGTCTGAAGCTTTAATCAATTAATCTGTCATTTTCAGATTTCCACATTCCGATCTTACATAGATCCTTTTGATCAGTCATCTGCATGGTAATCCAGCACAAAATTTTGAAATCTTGGCAGAATAAATGCATATTTCCCATGTCCTGCTCCCGATGTGTCTAGGATTCCCTTTTCCCGCAGGCGCGCCTGATAGCGGTTCATCATCGCAGAAGAAAAACCGGTCTTTTCCATAAGTTCCTTTCGTTCCACCGGGCCATCCTTGCACAAATAAGCCATCCCTTTTACAACTACTTTATCTTTCTCTGAAAGCCCGGACCATATCTTATTATAGGAATATGTTATCAGCTCACTTTCATACTCAAACAGTATTTCCTCCATCGGTTCCGTTCCCGCCTTATCGAAATACAATTTCCCAAGTACCTGGAAAGCAAATGCATACCCTTTTGTCAGTCTTGCGAGTACGACGGCCTCCTCTTTCGACAGACTGAATATACGCTTATACCGTACAGTAATCGCGCTGATATCCAGTGGCTCGAGCACTATGAACGGCACACGCTGCAGAAATGTGCAGCCATCCATATTTTTCAAATTATGAATATTATGGTAAAGACCAGTCAGCAGCATATAGACCGGCAGCCTTTTTCTAATCAGACGCTGAAACGTAAGACAAAACACCTGCATATCCTTATTAGGAGCCGCTTCATCAATCGTAACAAGAAGTTTTTTTTCTTCTTTCTGAACCGCTTCAATCAATTTCTCGATCGCAGACTCAATATCAAAAATGTCGGTTCCCTTTTCAACCGAAACACCAAAACCAAAAAGCGAAAGATCAATTTTAGCATCGACAAAAAAACGTTTCATAAACGGCAGTTCATATAATTGTGCTGCCAGCGACTGCAGCAGATCACGCGATGGATTCAAATCCACAACGATCCAGTCATCTCTTTCTTCAATCTTTTCGGATATATCCGCCAGCATTACCGTTTTTCCGGCGCCTCTGATCCCGGTAATCATATAGGCACGCTCCGTCGGATCCCGGTATGAAAAGTTATCCAGAATAATATCTGCCTGAGGATTGCGAATATATTCTTTCGGTTTAATGCCAAATGAATAGGTAAATGGATTTTGAATCATGTATACCCCTCCGATAAAATATATATTATTGTGCACGCTTGTTTATTATGTGTTTCCTTGTTTACTATTGTGTATTTTTGTTTATATTATATTCGTTTGTGCACACTTGTGCAAGTTTTCCCGGTCACTTCAAAATCAGAGGGCTTACGCGCGAGACTGCTTCTTCACCACATTGTATTTAGCGCAAATATGTGTATTTTCTCCTTACACAAAAAGCAAGGCTGCTGACCGCAGCATTTCAACATGCCAGATACAGCAGCCTTACATTATCTTATCGACAAAATTCTGATATTGCTTTTTCTTTATTCTTCCGCCGTGACCGTCATGAGCAGCTCGCCGGCCTTGACGTTGCTGTTTTCTTCGACCAGCACTTTCTCAACCGTACCGTTGATGCGGGATACGACAGAGGTCTCCATCTTCATCGCCTCGATGACTGCGATGATCTGGTTTTCTTCTACCTTGTCGCCCGGCTTGACGTAGATCTTGGTCATCATTCCCGGGATGGACGCACCGATCTGGGTCTCGTCATCCGGATCTGCCATGGTCACAACTGTAGAAGTGTTCTCTGCGTTGAAGTCCGGAACGGTGACTTCGCGGCGGGTACCGTTCAGCTCAAAGATAACCTGGCGGGTACCGTCATCGTTATGGTCGCCGAGGCCGAGGTATTTGATGACCAGCGTCTTACCGTCTTCGATGTTGATCTGGTTCGTCTCACCCGGCTGCAGGCCGTAGAAGAAGACGTGTGATCCCATACGCATCAGATAGCCGTATTCTTTCTCATAACGCCAGTAGTCTTCCATAACCTTCGGATACAGGCAGTAGGAAATGACGTCCCGCATATCCGGATTTGGATGGTGCGGCTCGATCTGACGTTTTACTGCATCGAAATCCATCGGCTCCAGCAGTTCGCCCGGACGGCAGGTGATCGGCTTCTCTCCCTTCAGGACAACACGCTGAAGGTCCTCCGGGAATCCATTCGCCGGCTGGCCCATCATGCCCTTGAAGTAGGATACAACAGAATCCGGGAATGCCAGAGATTCACCGCGTGCAACGATGTTTTCCGGTGTCAGGTCATTCTGGACCATGAAAATTGCCAGGTCGCCGACCATCTTGGAAGACGGCGTAACCTTGACCAGATCACCCAGCATGTCGTTGACGGTCTTGTACATTTCCTTGACTTCCTGGAAGCGGCTGCCAAGGCCGAGGGATACGACCTGCGGCTCGAGGTTGGTGTACTGTCCGCCCGGAATCTCATATTTATAAATATCGGTGACCGGTGTCTTCAGACCGTGGTCGAAGTTCTTGTAACGCAGTCTGATATCTGCCCAGTAATCGGTCAGCTTCTGCAGACCGTCAAGGGAAAGGCCTGTGTCGCGCTCGCCGCCTGCCAGGGCGGATACAACTGCATTCATGGACGGCTGGGATGTCAGGCTGGACATGGATGCAATCGCTGTATCGACGATATCGACACCCTCTTCTGCTGCCATCAGGAGTGTTGCGACCTGGTTGCTGGTGGTGTCATGGGTGTGCAGATGAATCGGCAGGCCGATTTCCTGTTTCAGGGCATGTACCAGTTCCTTTGCCGCATACGGCTTCAGAAGGCCGGACATATCCTTGATCGCGATGGAGTGGACGCCCATCTTCTCAAGTTCCTTCGCCATATTGACGTAGTAGTCCAGTGTGTAGCGTGTTCTGGTCTTGTCCAGAATGTCACCGGTGTAGCAGATCGTTCCTTCACAGAATTTTCCCTGGTTCAGGACTTCGTCGATCGCGACGCTCATGCCCGGGATCCAGTTCAGCGAGTCGAATACACGGAAAATATCGATCCCGCCGAGTGCACTCTGTTTGATAAATTCACGGACGACGTTGTCCGGATAGTTTGCATAGCCGACCGCATTGGCGCCGCGCAGCAGCATCTGGAACGGAATGTTCGGGATCTTCTCGCGGAGCAGGTCAAGACGCTCCCACGGAGACTCATGCAGGAAACGGTATGCGACGTCGAAGGTCGCGCCGCCCCACATTTCCAGTGAGAAGCAGTCTGCCAGAATATCAGCCGTTCCGTCCGCACCCTTGACCATATCACGGGTACGCATACGGGTGGACAGCAGAGACTGGTGCGCGTCACGCATGGTTGTATCGGTGATGAGCAGTTTCTTCTGATCCAGGACCCACTGGCTCAGTGCCTTCGGTCCCTTCTCGTCAAGCAGCTGCTTGAGACCCGGCTTCGGATTGCCGGAGCCTTCCGGGAAGCGCGGCTTCTCATACATGCGCGGATCCGGATCCGGACGGTTGACCGCGATGCAGCCGATGTAGTTCAATACGCGGGTCGCACGGTCGCGGGAACCGACGATATCAAACAGTTCCGGCGTGTCATCGATGAACTTGGTATGGCACTTTCCTTCCAGGAAGGTCGGATGGCTCAGAATATTGGTAACAAACGGAATATTGGTCTTGACACCGCGGATACGGACCTCGTTGATCGCGCGGAGTGCTTTTCTGCAGACGCCCGCAAATGTGGTGTCATGGCAGGTAACCTTGACCAGCAGAGAATCGTAGTACGGAGAAATCACCGTGCCGGTTCCCGCATTGCCGCCGTCGAAACGGACGCCGAAGCCTCCGCCTGTGCGGTATGCTGTGATCTTGCCGTTGTCCGGTGCAAAGTTGTTGGCCGGATCTTCAGTCGTGACACGGCACTGGATCGCATAACCGCGGATCTGGACATCTTCCTGACAGGTCAGGCCGATCTCCGGATCACTTAACGGACGTCCCTCTGCGATCAGAATCTGCGCGCGGACCAGATCGATGCCACTGACCATCTCCGTGACGGTGTGCTCAACCTGAATACGCGGATTCATTTCGATGAAATAATAAGAGCCACTCTTGTCTACCAGGAACTCCAGCGTTCCGGCATTGACATAGCCGACAGATTTTGCAATTTTAACGGCATCGGCACAGATTTTCTCGCGGATTTCCTTCGGCACGGAGAACGCCGGCGCAAACTCTACAACCTTCTGATAGCGGCGCTGCAGGGAGCAGTCACGCTCGCCGATATGGTAGCAGTTGCCATATTTGTCAGCCAGCACCTGTACCTCGATGTGTTTCGGCTCAACCAGGAATTTCTCCATGAAAATATCGCCACAGCCGAATGCCTTAATTGCTTCGCCTTGTACCAGATCGAAAGCCGCTCTTACTTCCTCAACGGTATCGCACCGGCGCATGCCGCGTCCGCCGCCGCCTGCTGCAGCTTTCAGGATGACCGGGAAGCCGAAGGACTCTGCCATTGCAACTGCTTCATCCGCATCTTTAAGCGGCTCTTTGCAGCCCGGAATAACCGGAACGTCTGCTGCGATCGCGATTTCCTTCGCGCTCAGCTTGTCGCCCATCTTTGCCAGAATCTCGCTGGGCGGTCCGACAAATGCGATGCCCGCATCTTCGCAGGCTTTTGCAAACTCTGCATTTTCAGATAAAAATCCGTAACCGGGATGAATCGCGTCGATGTCACGCTTTTTCGCCAGATTAATAATCTCCGGAATGTCCAGATACGCACCGACCGGTGTCTTATTGACGCCGATCAGATAAGCTTCGTCAGCATGTGTCCGGAAGTGACTGTTGGTATCCTCCTCAGAATACATCGCGACGGTCCGCAGTCCCAGGTCAAAGCAGGCCCGAAAAATACGGATTGCAATCTCACCGCGGTTTGCCGCGAGCACACGTTTAAACTCTCTCTGTGCCATCACAAATTACCTTTCCTTTCCTGTCAAGTGCCAAGGCATTTTTAAAGTAAACATTTACAGTTGCTGAATGATCGCCATTCTCTTTTGTTGTCATATTCACGTATTCGCAATTACATATAGATTGCCTTATGTGTATAGTTTACAATTATTCCCCTGTGTTTGATCATCCCTGTTTCTGCATAACTTTGCAAATTCTCAGATGCATAATTTCATCATTTTTAAGACAGGATTACAGTACCACTAAGGTCCATTTCAAAGTGTCGGCAAGCGTATTTAAGGACTCCTTGTAATTCTTTATTTTTCCCAAAAAAACACGCACAGCAGCACCTTCAAAATAATGCACATCTCACACGCCCGCATATTTAACCATGAAAAAAAGCCTCCGCAAGCGGAAGCCCTTTTTCATGGTAGGTATAAGAAGGTAGAGTTATGGAAAATTTATCATTATCAGAGATCTGTTTAATCAGAAATCTGTAACGCACATTTGATATTAGAACCGGATTCCTATCCGTGTTTCTTACTGATTGGTAAATCTTGAATATCCGTAAGAGGAAACCAGTGCGTCGATCGGTGTATGATTCTTGCAGTACGGGCACTGTTCACGCAGGTAGGAAGCATATCCCGGAATGTCATCTCTTGTAAAGATGGTGGAAATCGGAACGCCGTCCTTCTGATCGATCGCACTGAACACTGTAAATACGTTCAGCAGGTTGCCGCCATAATACTGGATGCACTCCATGCCGCGGGTGATGCTGGTTCCGGTGGAAATCGTCGCCATCAAAAGCACGATGTTTTTGCCGCGGACGATGGATTCCACATTGTCGCGGAAGAACATTTCGCCGTTTGCCGCACACTCGGGGCAGATAACATAGACAGGCTTTCTGTCTTCGGAAGCATTGATCCGCTGCAGTTCTCTTCCGAGGAATGTGCCGATGATACCGGTTCCGTCCAGGCAGACGACTGTGTCAACAGACTCCAGACTGTGATACTGACTTGCCATCATGTGTGCACATTTCTCGCAGTCATCCACACTTGCCTTCAGCATGGTCAGATCAATAAAGAAATTGACATGGGAGTGGCTTGTTACAAAGTGGCCCGGAATTGCGTTTAATGTAAGCATTCCGCCGAATTTCTGTGATGTAAACTGTATCATTCTGTTCTCAAGCGCTTCCATCATCTGTTCCTTTCCCCGGCCTGCGGTATATCGATAGGTGAAGTGAAGTGTATTTAAGTGCTTCACTGTTTTCTTTGTGATTTTACTATATCGAAAAAAATGTGCAGGGGATGTGCAGGGGTTTCGGTTAAGTTTGCAATTTTTCTGATTGTTTATTTGCGGATGTCCCCTCCAGAATATATCATGCAACTAAATCGGGACAACCGCGTCATTGCACAATCAGATCATCCAGTTCCGTATCGGGATGGAGGACATCGAGATCAATGTGTGTCTCGATGCCACTGTAGCCTTCGAGGCGGCCGTGATCTGTGTACTGCCAGATGGTCCATTTGTGTCCGGTGGCAAACCGGACCGGTGCATAGACGCTGCGGATCCAGAATGGATAGTCATCAAATGTATCGTCAATATATGCGTCCAGAATTGCCCGGCCGCAGTAAATCACAGGTTTTACATGGTATTCTTCTTCCAATGTGGCAAGGAACGCATGTAATTCCGCCCGTACGCTTTCCGCGGGCGGCGGGTTGTCTTGTTTATCTCCGTAAAATTCTACGTCTACTGCCGGACAGAGGCATCCGTTCAAATCTCCGACCGTCTCGATATAATGCTGCGCCTGTTTCGCTCCGCTGCTGTCCATGGAGAAGAAATGATAGGCGCCGGCGGGCATCCCGGCCTCCCTGGCCTTCTGCATATTTTCTTCAAACCGGATGTCTGTATGAGAGCTTCCCTCTGTCGCCTTAATATAAAGAAACTGTATTCCCTCTCCGCTGAGCTTCTCCATATTTACATCGCCCTGATATCTGGCAATGTCTGCTCCTACTACGCTTCCATCTTTAATAAAGAACTGATTGATCCGGATCACCTGTGTCTTCATTAAAATTGCAAGCGCAGACAGAATCACGGCAAATATGAAAAAAATGCGCAGCCGGCGCGGTATATGCCGTTTATTCGTTTTTGCCATAACGACGTCCTTTCGTTTTCAACACATGCAATTGCGATGTCTCCGCTCCACTGTGTTGACTGCCTCATTATAGCGGCGCGTTTTACCTCTGTCAACGAACCTTTCTGTTGTCACCGAACCTTATCCGATGACCGGTCCATACCCCCTGCCTTTCGCTTTTGTTTTGAAAGTTATCTTCCTGATTTCCAGTGTCTACTCGAAATTGTATTAATTACGATACAATCTATAAACTTTTGTTTCAACAGTTGAAATCCCGATTGATCTCTGTTATATTAACAGCATAAGCTTTTGCTTCGAAATTATTAATTCAATCATCTTCTTGCACTGCCCCTCGTTTTGAGATATGATGATTTTGAACCGAAACATCATTTCAAAAGTCAACATTGTTAAATTAAAAACAACATGTGAGGTGGCCTATGGAGACAATGGAACAACGAAGAGATGCAATCGTTCAGTTGATCAATCAAAAAGGAAAGGTCCGGTTTGCGGAACTGAAAGAGGCGTTTCCACAGGTTTCCGAGATGACCCTGCGCACGGATCTGAAGGCACTTGACAACGCCAAGCAGATTGTCAGGATTCACGGCGGTGCAAAATCCGTTGAAGTAGTCATTGGAACGGATGATTATTACGGGCAGCGTGTTGTCCGGAACAGTGCAGCAAAACAGACAATCGCAGAGAAAGCCGTTCAGCTGATCGCCCCGAACACAACCATTTATCTTGATTCAGGAAGTACAGCTACTGCACTTGCGAAGCTCATGCCGGATCAGAAGCACATTATTTTTACATCCGGTATCAGCTGCGCAATGGAACTGGCAAGGCTGGAACGCGCAGAAGTTTATCTGCCCGGCGGACGCATTAACCGTTACAGCGTCAGTGTCAGCGGCGCCGAGAGCATCAGCCGTCTGCAGCAGATTAACTTTGACATCGCCTTTATCGGCGTAACCTGCTACAGCAGCGAATTCGGATTCAGCTGCGGCGCATCTGAAGAAGCAATTCTGAAGCAGACAGCCATGCGGCGTTCCGAGAAAACGGTTATTCTGCTGGATACTTCCAAGATCGGCTGGAACAGTACTTTTTCCATCTGCACCCTGAAAGATGTAGATATGGTGATCTCCAATGGAGATCTTCCGGAAACTTTTGTCCGGGAATGTGCGGAAGCAGGGGTCGAACTCCTGTAAATATACGCAGATGCAGGCTCATTCCTGCACACAATCCGTCAACCACAGCACACGCAGGTTCATTCCTGCACGCAGTCCGTCAACCACAGCACACGCAGGTTCATTCCTGCACGCAGTCCGTCAACCACAGCACGCGCAGGTTCATTCCTGCACACACAACACACCATTCTATTTTATGAGGGAGGGTTTATTTCATGAAACAAGGTGTACAGAGATTTGGTAAATTCCTTTCTGCAATGGTCATGCCGAACATCGGCGCATTCATCGCATGGGGCTTTATCACTGCACTCTTCATTCCGGACGGCTGGCTTCCGAATGAAGGTCTCGCTTCTATTCAGCCGTACATGCTGACTTATCTGCTTCCGATCCTGATCGCAGGTTCAGGCGGACGTCTGGTCGGCGGCGACCGCGGCTTCCTGATGGGCGCCATCTCCGTTATGGGCTGTATCGCAGGTGTCGGCGGCACAGACGGACAGCCGATGCTGATGGGCGCCATGCTGATCGGCCCGTTCGCAGGCTGGATCATCAAGAAATTCGACCAGTTTATGGAAGACCGTATGCCGGCCGGATTTGAGATGCTGATCAACAACTTCTCCGTCGGTATCCTGGGTATGCTGGTCGCGATCATCGGCTACTATCTGATCGGACCGCTGATGGCTGCACTTCTGGCAATCCTGACCGCAGCAATCGACGTACTGGTCAACCATCACCTGCTGCCGCTCTCTGCTATCTTCATTGAGCCGGCCAAGGTGCTCTTCCTGAACAACGCCATCAACCACGGTATCTTCACACCGATCGGCGCAGAGCAGGCAAAGGCTACAGGCCAGTCCATCATGTACATGCTCGAGGCAAACCCGGGTCCGGGACTCGGCGTACTGCTTGCTTACTGGGCATTCTGCAAGGACAAAATGACAAAAGACTCCGCACCGGGCGCAATCATCATTCACCTGTTCGGCGGTATCCACGAAATCTATTTCCCGTATATCCTGATGAACCCGGCAGTTATTATCGGACCGATCGTTGGTAATATCGTTGCCATCTTCTGGTTCACCATCACAGGCTGCGGACTGAAGGGACCGGCTTCTCCGGGATCCATCATTGCATTCCTTTCCATGGCACCGAAGAACAAGATTTTCCTGATCATCCTCGGCGTTATCATCGCAACTGCAATCTCTTTCCTGATCTGCTCACCGATCGTCCGCATGGGCAGCGCAAAGGGCGGTCTGGAAGAAGCACAGCAGCAGATGAAAGACATGAAGGCAGAGTCCAAGGGACAGACTGTCGCAGCTATTTCTGACGGTGTAAAGAAAGATGCCGCTTCCGTAAAGAAAGTCATCTTCGCATGCGATGCGGGCATGGGATCCTCCGCAATGGGCGCGACAAAGTTCAGAAACCGCGTAAAAGGCAACCGTCCGGATCTTATTGTCAAGAATACCTCTGTCGACAACATCCCGGCAGACTGCGATATCGCTGTCGTCCAGAGCACGCTCCAGGAGCGTGCGAGAAAGTCAGCGCCGAATGCACAGCTGGTTACCATTGAAAACTTCCTTGCTGATCCGGCACTGGATGCGCTCTACATTCAGCTCACAACACTGGACGCACCTGCAAAGGCAGCTCCTGCAGCAGAAGACGCAGCCGAAAATGCAGCACCGAAAGCAAAGCCGGTATTTGACAAGAACAGCATCAGTCTGAAACTTGCTCCTGTTTCTAAGGAAGATGCAATCCGCAAAGCAGGTGAAATGCTTGTCGCACAGGGCTGTGTCGAGCCGTCATATGTCGACGCTATGCTCGACCGTGAAAAGATTGTTTCAACTTATATGGGCATGGGCCTTGCTATTCCGCACGGCACAACCGAAGCAAAAGGCACCGTCAAGAAAACCGGTATCGTTCTCACACAGTATCCGGACGGCGTTGATTTCGGCGATGAAAAAGCACAGCTTGTCATCGGTATCGCAGGCATCGGCGACGAACATCTGGAACTGCTCGGCAAGATCGCCGAGGCACTTGAGGATGAAGAAGTCCTTGAGAAGATGAAGACAACTGACGATGTGAACTGGATTCTGGAGACACTGTCATAAAGAGACAGGGGACGGTTCTCTGTCTCCTTCCGAAACAGGATGCAATTTCCACGCAGCTCAGGTAAAATTCGCCGCTTAGGAAATGCATCCTGTTACGAACACACGGGAAAGCGAGTCAAAGGAGAAACGTCCCCAATGACTCACTCATTGACTCTTCAAGAAGGAGGAACTATGAAACAGGCAGTTATGTTTGGCGCCGGCAATATCGGCCGCGGCTTTATTGGTGCACTTCTTGGCCAGGCAGGCTGGCATGTAACCTTTGCGGATGTGGCAGAGCCGATTATTGAGGCGATGAAGGAACAGAAATGCTACACCGTGCATGTCATGGATCAGAACAGTTATGAATTTACGATCAATGACATTGATGCAGTATACTCCAACAAAAACGAAGAAATCGTGCCGGCGATTGCAGGCTGCGACCTGATCACAACCGCTGTCGGTGCGATGATTATCCCGCGGATTGCTCCGACGATCGCAGAGGGAATTAAAGCAAGAAAGGCAGCCGGCAGTGAGGATATCCTCAACATCGTCTGCTGCGAAAACGGCATTCGTGTGACGTCCATGCTGAAAGACAACGTTATGCCGCTTCTGAATGAAGAAGAAACAGCCTATGCAGAAAAGTATGTCGGATTTGCCGACTGTGCAGTGGACAGAATCGCTCCGAAGCCTGCATTTGACAATATTCTCGACTCTGCTGTTGAGGAGTATTATGAGTGGGATGTCGAGCGTTCTGCATGGAAGGGCGATCTCCCGGATATTCCGGGAATGACCTTTGTCGATAATCTGATGGCATGCCTGGAGCGCAAGCTGTTCACGCTGAACAGCGGCCACGCAATTACGGCTTATCTGGGCAGCCTGAAGGGTTATAACACGATCATTGAAAGCATTCAGGACGAGGCAATCGGAACCATCGTGCACGAAGCGATGCGCGAGAGCGGCGAAGGACTGATCAAAGAATTTGATTTTGATCCGGAGACACACCACGCATACGTCGAGCGAATTTTCCGCCGGTTCCAGAACCCGCATCTGCAGGATGAAGTCAAACGTGTCGGCCGTGAGCCGATCCGCAAGATTTCAGCTTCCGACCGCCTGAATAAGCCGCTGATGACCGCTTATAATTACGGTCTTCCGGTCGACCACATGATCTTCGGTATAGCGGCTGCGCTGCACTATGACAATCCGGAAGACGAACAGAGTGCCGAGCTGATGGCAAAGATCAAAGCTGACGGCGCAGAAGCAGCGCTTGAGCAGTACACCGGTCTCACACCGGATCACCCGCTCTTTACACGCATTCTGGATGTGTACCGCGCATTGACGCTGGTGTAAAGCACAGCGTGTGATTTTATTCGATAGTTTCGCCAGGTGCTTCCGGCACCTTAACCTGAAAAATGCGGCACATTCCAATGGATCCGCAAAAGAAGTGCCGCCGCTGCACTGAAAAGAACTCCGGTTCGTGACAGTTTCTGTCACACCGGAGTTTTTTCATGATCATTTATGCAATTCAACTCAGATAGAGGGAGTCCCCCGCCTCTATAGGCGGTGGATATTGTATCAAAAGTCGATTTTCTCAGGCAAATAATATGCCTGTCCCAGTGCAATTCCTCCGTCATTCGCCGGCACCATATGATGCCGCAGCACCTGAAATCCTCCTGCCTCCAGATTCTCTGTCAGCAGGCCTAACAGTAACGTATTCTGCATGACACCTCCGGTCAGGGCCACGGTTCTCAGGCCGGTCTGTCTCCGGCAGATCTCTGCCCCGCGGCAGATCAGCTCTGCCATTGCCGCGTGGAATTCATAAGCAAGGCGGCCGGTTTCTTCACTATTTGTGCATTTCCGCTCTGCCAGAGCTCTGAGCAGCCAGCGGACCGGCAGACGGAATACCGTTTCACCGTCTGTCCCTGCAGATATTTCTTCAAATCCCGCCGCCTGACGCTCTGCGCGCGCAAGAAGGGGGACTGATCCACTGCGTTCAATCTCAATTTTCTGCGCGGTTTCCGCCAGTTCTGCGCGCGGCACGGAATTGCATGTATCCTCGTCATTTCGCTGATGCATTCCGCTGCGTTTACCTTCTGTTTCTTTGTTGTTCCTGACGGCAGTTCTGAAGGTCTCACAATATGCCTCCGCCGCAAACTGCAGCACCATAGAGGCCTCACCTTCACTGGATGATGTTCTGCGCAGGCCAAGCACCGCGCTCGCCGCGTCAAATACCCGGCCGGCACTCGTTGATGTGACAGCATTGATATTCTGACGGATCATGGTCTGTACCAGATCATATTCTGCTGTACTGCAAACGCCAAGCGCTTCCGCCAGTTTTTTACCTTCGCTTCCATCTAGCAGCGCGGCTGCCGTGCGCCAGCCTTCCCGCGGTGCCAGATCTCCGCCGGTCTGTGTGAACGGCTCCAGACTGCCCGCCCGCCGGAATTCTTTTCGATCTGCAATGAGGAACTCACCGCCCCAGACGGTCCCGTCAGTCCCATAACCTGTCCCGTCAAATGCGATGCCGATCACCGGCGCGGCATAACGATTTTCCGCCATGCAGGAAAGCACATGTGCGTAGTGATGCTGCAGCGGAATCACCGGAATCCCTCTTGCAGCTCCCATTTTCCGCGCGGCTGCAGCGGAAAGGTAGCGCGGATGCAGATCACAGACAATCGAATCCGGTCTGATCTCCAGAAGTTCCTCCATCCGTTTTACAGCTTTTTCCAGTGCTTCCCGCCCGCGTACATCTGTCAGATTTCCGATATAGGGGGAGAGATAAAACAATTCCCCTTTGGCAAGACAGAACGCATTTTTGAGTTCGCCGCCAATGCCGAGCACTTTTCGAACACCTGTGGATTCATTCATTCTGTCATTCATTCTGTCTTTTATGCCGGTCTGTTCTTCCGGGACAAGCACAGGAAGCGGCGCGTATCCTCTGGACCGCCGGATCATATAGGGTTCTCCCGCAAACCAGTTCATGAC
Organism: Eubacterium sp.; assembly: GCA_017433615.1. Classification (GTDB taxonomy): domain Bacteria; phylum Bacillota; class Clostridia; order Lachnospirales; family Lachnospiraceae; genus CADBRN01. The sequence goes on along the minus strand of JAFRGW010000001.1, from coordinate 20,650 downwards.
CGAATCATCTGCCCGCAGGCGGATTGCCCTGTTATTGGACAGGATGATATCGCACAGCGGCGTCAGGAACTGCATTGCCTCTTCATCATTCATGCAGATCGGCGTGTCCTTGGCATTTCCGCTGGTCATGATCAGCGCATCCGGCATTTTCTTTCCGTCCGGATAAGAGAACAGAAGCATCTGCACCGGCGCATAGGGCAGCATGACGCCCAGGTACGGGTTGTCCGGAGCAACACCCTCACACACAGCCTGTTCTGCTTTATTCACCCGGCTGTCCCTGTCGTTGGTGAGACCGGTGCTGCCGCGTTCTGTCTTGTCCCCGACAGGAAGCTCCCCGGCAGGCAGCACATCCCCGACAGGAACCTCCTCAGCAAACGCCTCATCCCTCTGATCCAGGCGCCGCAACAGCAGGATCGGCTTGTTCGGGCCGTCCAGAACCGCCTCCTGTTCCTCTGTGACAATACACGTTCGCCTGACCGTATCCAGATCCCGCATCATTACTGCAAACGGTTTAAACGGACGGTTTTTCAATTTGCGCAGCCGCTCTACTGTGTCGGAGTTTGATGCATCCGCACATAAATGATACCCGCCGATTCCCTTGACCGCCGCGATCCCGCCGCTGCGGATGATTTCACGTGTACGAAGCAGCGCCTCTGCGCCTGAAATTTTCCCGGATACCTGTACAGATTCAGGCTGTCCGCCGGAAATTCCCGGTCTCCCGGAACCATCCCGCTCCCACAACACATACAGTTCCGGTCCACAGTCATTGCAGCAGACCGGCTGTGCATGATATCTTCGATTGCCCGGACTGGTATATTCTGTCTCACAGATCCCGCACATCGGAAAAACGCCCATACTGGTGCGCACACGATCATACGGCATCCTGTCCAGAATCGTCACGCGCGGTCCGCAGGCTGTACAATTAATAAACGGATGCAGATAGCGGCGGTTCTCCGGATCAAACAGTTCCTTTTCACACTGTTTGCAAGTCGCAATATCCGGAGACACAAAAATATCGCCCCGGCGCTCTTCACTTCGCAAAATGCGAAATGACGCTTCGCCGGCAGGCGATATTTCTTCTTTATCCATTTTCAGAATCACAGACCGGGAAGGTGCATCCTCTTTCAAACCGCGCAAAAAAGCGTCTGTCTGCGCCGCCGTGCCCTCTGCTGTGATTTCTACAAAGGATCCTTTGTTGCAGACGGTTCCGGTGATGCCGCATTTTCGCGCAAGCCGTGCAGTAAAAGGCCGGAACCCAACCCCCTGTACAATGCCATATACACGAATTCTGTAAGCTGTCACATCTGTCATCTGCAACTCTTCTTTACTTTAATTTATGCGTTCTCTTTGATATAATCCAGAACATCCTGAACCGTCTTGAACTCCATCAGCTTTTCATCCGGAATTGTGAGACCGGTCTCATCTTCCAGTGCCATGTGCAGCTCGACCAGGTCAATCGAATCCGCTCCAAGATCATCTTTGAAGGATGCATCCGGTGTGATCTTATCTGCATCAATATCCAGCAATTCAGCAACGATTGCCTGCAATCTTTCTAATTCCATTTTATTCTCCTTACTATCACGCATCTTTACGCCGCTTCTGTATTATTTTTCCGGATCAGATGCAGGGCACAAAGATTTTTGTTTTCTGCATAAACATGCAACGAATTCATGATAGCAGAATACCGTTATTTGTCAAGTTTTAAGGGATGCTGCAGGCCTGATCCGGTCCAGTTCCTCTCTTATTCGTTCTTTTTCCCGTCGTATATCTATATCATTCTGTATATTCAGAAAGTAGTTCTCTGAAACGCCGAAATACTTTCCCAGGCGCAGAGAGGTATCTATGGTTATTTTTCTGCGTTCATGTAACAGTTCCTGAATTCTGGACACAGGAACACCGATTTCCTTTGCAAGCCTGTACGCGGATATTCCCGCAGGAGCCATAAACTCTTCCCACAGGATCTCACCAATTCCAGGGGTACTGATATAATTTGGCATACAATTTCACCTCAATGATAATCAACAATCTCGACCTGTGAAATTTTGTGGTAGTTTTCTGGAAAATTCCTGGTAATAAATACGTTCTGTTTCTTTATCTGCAAACTTGATTATCATAACTATACCCGTTTTACGTGTACACGTCAAGGAGATATGCTGTGCCTTTTTATAAGCACTCTAAATGCAAAAATCGTCACGGACACCAGAATACAAAGCCAGCCATACCGGAAATCCATCCGGCGGTCTGCTGCTGCCTGCTCTGTCCTTTTCCCGTCTGCATTCGAATGACTGCCTGTGACTGGATTCCCGCCAGTATCAGCCGCTGTCCGGCCGATGCCGGCACTTCCTGTATCTGATATTCTGTCTGCCTCCGTCACTTCTTCCGGCTGCTCCGGACTACTCCCCTGACCCGCTTCAGCCTGAACCTCCTCCATCACAGAAGTATCTCTGTCCGTCAGGAACTCCTCCGGTCTGACCTGTTCGATTCCGATGTTTCCCGCGCGGTCGCGCATGACAATCCGGAGTGGATCTTTCTCTGTCAGTGAGACCGAGAGTTCTGTCTGCAGCCGGAAAATATCCGGAAAGCTGTCACGTTCCAGCAGTACCTCCTGCCCCTGGCGGATATTGACACGCGCCAGTCCGATTGCATCAAAGATTTCCATATATAAAACTGCCTTTCCGTCCGTCAGAATCCTTTCGATGTAAAACTGATCCAGCACCGGTGCAGTCCGGTCAACAGAAAATACAATCTGTCCTTCCGGATCTCTTCCTGTCGCCAGCAGATTGCCTGCCTTGTCCCGTCCGGTAATTCCGATCCGGTAGGTGCCCTCCTGCAGAAATGTTTCAGGGCGCAGCAGATACCGGTACTGATACCAGCCTGCCCCGGCTGTCTTTCCCTTTTTCAGCCTGCCGCTCTGAATCTCTGCCTGTATTTCCTTTAGCGGCCTGCCGTCTCTGGTTACTTCAATTTTTCCTTCTCCCTGCAGCGGACCTGGATTGTACTCCGTGATAACCAGGGGCTGTGATATTTGTTTTACGCAGGTACCCTGCAGCGCCTTCAGACGGGAATCATACTGGTATACAGAGCCGTGACGATTCACTACGAAAGACACGTTTTCTGTTTTTTCATTTCCGGCCAGGTCCCTCAATATAACACGCAGTTCATACAGGCCGTCTCTGTCCGGCGCAGCTGCCCGGATCCGCCCGCTGCCCGTCCAGCCCTGCTTCGTTTCTTTGATACTCCCGAAAACCTCCGCCGTCACATCGCGCTCCTTCTCATCCATCCGGGTGCAAAACAGCCGGACGCTGCAGGAAGCATAGTTCTGATCCACTGCTGCAATCTTCAGATTTATGTCTCCGCGATAATATACGCCATCCTTTACGCCTGTGATTTTCAGCCGGTCAATCACCCGGTCAATCACAAATCTTCCGGGGGCCGCCGCCCCGCCGGCTGAAAATCTATCTGACATATTTCCCGCGCGGTCCGCCGCCTGAACAGATAATACATAACTGCCGTCGTCCGAAAATGGGATCTCCGCTGTGTGTACGTATCCATCTGATTTCCAAAGTGGTGTGACATTTGCCGCTCCGGTGCTGATCCACACGTTTCCTGCGTCAAAATTGCGTTCTGTTATGGTCACATGCGCCGTTCTCGGTGCAGAAAAATACAGATTGTTTTTTGCATTGTTATTATCATACGAAACCCGGATTTCAGGTGCCGTGCGATCCACAACAAAATGCTGCGGAACAACCGTTTCCTGTGAATATTCCGGTCCTTCGCTGACCAGCCCCGCCCGGTCCGCCGCCCGGACAGTAAAATCATATACTCCCTCTTCATAAAACCTGATCACTGCCTTATGGATCTCTGCAGATTTCCCGCTCTCCCATGCGACATTCCCGAAGGATTCTGAAACCCCGTCACGTACCGCTTCAAATGACACCTGCTCCGGATCGAAGTTCTGGTCTCTGACAGTTATTTCCGCAGTCCGGCTTTCATTGAAGAAAATGCCATTCACCGGATGATTTTCCCGAAAATGCACACGAACTTCCGGTGCTGTCCGGTCGATACTGAAACGGTACACCTCTTTTTTCGTACTGTTACCCTTCCGATCCGTCATCTGCATCCGTATTACGATGCCGTTCATTTCTTTCCTGACCCGTACAATCCGGGTCATCTCTGTGACCAGTACGCCGTCCACTTTCTGAACTGTCCAGCCGCTGATGGTGTCGCCGGGCTCCGGCGGCGCTTCCCCCTGCGGGGCAGGTGTTGATGTGGGTGTCGGCTCTGCAGTGGGCGCCGGTGTCGGTGCGGAGGTCGGTTCTGCAGTGGGCGCCGGTGTCGGTGCGGAGGTCGGTTCTGCAGTGGGTTCCGATGTCGGTGCGGAGGTCGATTCAGCAGTGGGTTCCGATGTCGGTGCGGAGGTCGATTCTGGAACAGACTCAGACGTTGGTGTGAGCGCCGACTCCGATGTTGACACTGTCTGCGGTTCTGGTGTCTCCTCCGGAACCTGCGTTATCTGTGGTGTTGACGCTGGATCCGGTGTCGTCACAGGTGTTGGTTCCGGTTCCGGCTCCGGCAGAACATAAACCGGCAGTTCCAGCAAATGTTCTTTCTTCTCATCTGTTTCCAGTTCCCACCTGATGGCATGAATTCCCTCCTCTGACACAGCCGTCAGCCGGATTTCCACTTCTTCCGCCTGATAGAGTGCATTGCCTTCCGCATCGCGCCGGGAAGTTTCCTGCAGCGGCTGAATCAGAACTGCTGTCTCACGCACCTTTCCGGTATCCTTTTGCTCTTCATGTTCCTTCTTTCCGGCCGCCGTCAAAAAGCCCATCGCCAGAAACATCAGGACCATCAGGCCTGCCGCCCATATGTATTTATTTGTAAATCGCGGTCCCCAATCGCGCGCGAGCTGCGCGGCGAACTTGTGCTTCTTCCTTCCCCTCACAGGTTACCCCCTTTCTGTTTTATAATCACGCTTCCCAAATCACTGCTGCATCCCCGGGTTCCCTCCGGCTGTTTCATCCGTCTGTTCCCATGTGAGTCGAATCTGCTCTGTAAACACTTCACAGTCTACTTCCAGTTTCTGCTTTTCTTCCAGCAAATCTGCCCGCAGTGTCTCTGCTGCATCCACTTTGTTAATGATTTGATTCATTAACTCCAGCATTTCCTGTTCTTCCACACCTGCCGCAAAGAACGCATAGCGCCACACATTCAATATTTCTGCCATTTCCCGCAGGATCGTCAGCTGAACAGCCGTCCGATCTTCTTCGTGATAGTGGTCCAGAACAACGAGGAGACTGCTGACTGCCTGCAGCATACTCCGCAGCGTATCCTGCCCCGGCTCCTCCATGTTTGTCGAAGCGGATACATACCCTTTATAGAAACTGCAGATTTCCCGGAGGCATTCCGCGTCTGATACAGGCACGGCGTTACTTCCAGACGATTCAGCATCCTCGTTCTGATTCGTTCCCGCGGCGGAATCTGTTTCTTTCTCTTTCTCCTTCTCATTTTCCGGGTTCCATTCTGCAAAAAACGGTTCCGCGCGGAGGATCCGTTCACGGACACTCCCGTCTCCCCCCTGAAACCGGAAGAAATACAGTTTTCCGATTCGGCACAGTATCTCATTCCACATATCCGGATCTGCCGACAAAGCCGTTCTGCACTGATGAAACTGCAGAAGAAGCTGTCTGCTCTCCCGGTCTTTGAAATCCATCTCCGTCTCATATAAACCCAAAAGCCGCAGAAAGCCATCGCTGCTGTCCGGCTGAAGATCGATAGCTTCCAGATAAGAACGTTCCTTCTCTTCTGCTCCCTGTGTTGCTGCCGGATCCAGCTTTGCCGCATAGATTTCTTCCTCCGTAAATTCACGGACCGCACGCTGAAAAATTGCTGCAGCTGAAAGCAGCAGCACAGATATAATCACTGCGGCCGACAAGATCCTGCGCCGCATATCTCTGCGCCGCTTCAGGGCAGCGGGCCGCACCGGCTGCAGCAGATCCCGCATCAATTCCCTTCCGTTCCGGTAGCGTTCCTTCGGATTTCTGCAGGTGCATCTCCGGACAATCTCCTGTATGCCTGCGCTGCAATATACATCTGACTGCGGAAACTGCAGAACTTCCTCTCTGTTCATTTTATGAAATGCCGGACTGCGCGGATCCAGGCCGGTAAGCAGTGTATAGATGGTCATTCCCAGAGAATAAATATCTGTCCGCGCATCGCAGATTCCATTCCGCAGCTGTTCCGGTGCCGCGAAGCCGGGTGTTCCGCCGTCCACCTTCCCCGATGCTGCACAGCCGGGCGTTCCGCCGTCCACCTTCCCCGATGCTGCACAGCCGGGTGTTCCGCCGTCCACCTTCCCCGATGCCGCACAGCCGGGCGTTCCGCCGTCCACCTTCCTCGATGCTGCGAAGCCGTGAATACCCCCCTCCATCTTCTCCTGCGCTGCAATTCCAAAGTCGATCAGGTACAAACGGCCTGTGCGTGCACAGATAATATTGGACGGTTTCAGGTCGCAGTAAAATACCGGACGTTCCATTGTATGCAGATAAATCAGTATGTCACACAGCTGACGTGCCCAGGCCGTCACCTGTCTTTCCGTACAGGGGCCGTCCCGATTCAATATTACATCCAGCGTTTCTCCCTCAATATAGTCCATCACGATGCAGGTACATTCATTTTCCTCAAACAGATCCACAATGCGCGGAAAACCCGGATGATCCAGACGCTTCATCAACATTGCTTCTGAGAGAAGCTGTCTCTCCTTCCAGATCTCCTGCGGCGTCACACCCTTTCTGACCACTTTCACGGCCCATTCCTGCTTCAGTGTCAGATCTCTGGCCAGATACACAACTGACATCCCGCCGGAACCGATTTCCCTGATGATTTGATATCGCTTTCCCGCAATACTTCCTGCCTTCATTCTTTCCAAGCTCCGTTTTCACACCACATCATCGTTTTATGTATACGTATTATGAAAACTATTATATGTTTATTTTAGATTTATGTCAATCATTTATTAGGAATCAAACCATTGGTTCCTATTGACTAACCTTTGGATGTGTGTTATGGTAACTACACAGGGAAGGAGATGCTATCATGACATTAAAAGAATTAATAATAAATAAAGAATCGCTTTTATTGCCGGAAGAAGAATTCGCAAGACAAACGGGTATTCCGCTTCAAACCATACTGGATATTTTTTCGGGGATACAAAAAACACCGGATCCGAAAACCCTGCAAAAACTGGAGGCCGTACTGGACAACGCCGCAGCTAAATGCAGCTTATGCGGCAGTGATCTGCAGCATACGTTTCCGCTGCCTGCTGCTGTCCGGGAAGGGATCCCTGCCTATGGCGGGCCAGCCCGCGGGCCGTACACCACAGAGGATTATTATGCACTTCCGGATGACAGACGCGCGGAGCTCATCGACGGATACATCTTCGATATGAGCGCGCCACAGCCAATCCACCAGATGATTCTGGTGCAGCTCGGCCTGCAGCTTGCATCATGTGTCGAGAAGCATCCGGCGTGTGAACTGTTCATTGCTCCCTGTGATGTCCGCCTTGACATGGATCAGTGGACGATCCTGCAGCCGGATCTTTTTATCGTATGTGATAGCAGGCAGATTACAAAAAAGCGGATTGAGGGTGCGCCCGGCTTTGTCGTCGAAGTTCTTTCTCCGTCCGGCCGCGTGCATGACCTGATTCGTAAACTGAACAAATACCGTCTTGCGGGTGTGCGGGAATACTGGGTTGTAGATCCGCATAATCTCGAGATTCTGGTCTATCATTTCGAAGCAGGTACGTATCCGGTAAAGTATACATTTTCAGATACGATCCCTGTCCGTATTTCAGAAGGGGCGTGCCGTGTGGATTATCACAGAATCAGACAAAAGATTCAGCCTTATATTTGATACAGAAATGAGGTCACAAACTATTTGAAGATCGTTTTCATTTTGTTAACATTTTTTCCATTCTGCGTGCATAATTCATTTTTATACTAAGAACATCAAATGAGACAGAACCGAAAACATTGTTTTTCTTTTTCATATACCGATTTAGATCGGGTTCTCCTTCCTAAAAAAAGAAACTTCCCTGCGGAAGTTTCTTTTTTTGTCTTTCGATATTCAATTCAATTGAGGCGCATCTCGCGCGATCAGAGATCGCAATTTACCAACCTTTCCGTTTCTGCGCCGTTTCGCGGATCATATGGAATATCTCCGCGAGCGGACGGCCTGTATCCCGCGCCAGTGCGGCTGCACTTTCATACTCGGGATAATATTTTTCTGTCCCGTGAAATCTGCAGATTTTCACCCGGGCAGGTCCGCAGGGTGTCTCAATTTCACAGATTTCGCGCTGCAGCGCAGTCCGCTCCATCCGGATCCGGCGGATTCCAATGCTGGTGGATTCTGTGAAGATCAGTTCCTCCATAGCCCTGATCTTATCTTCCGTACAGATTACCTGCAGCTGCCAGGCAGGTCTGTTTTTCTTCATATATACCGGCAGATAATGTGCATCTCTGGCGCCGGCCTCCATCAGGCGTTCCAACAGATACCCGAGTACTTCTCCGGTGCAGTCATCAATGTCTGTTTCGAGTTTGTAAATATGCTCTGTTCCGGCATCATCCGGAGCATTCTGCGATTCCTTCATACTGTCCGGCACTTCCAGCAGCATTGCGCGCAGATAATTGCTCCGCGCATAATCCCGTTTGCCTGCACCGAGTCCCACACCTTTAACAGCAAATACGTCCGGCAGTTTCTTTTCTGTGCTGACTGCCGCCGCAATGGCTGCTCCGGTCGGTGTAATGAATTCGCCGTGTACTTCAGGATGAATTGTCATCTGCAGGGTACTGTCCGCCATGATGTTTGCGACAGCAGGCACCGGAATCGGAAGCAGACCATGTGCACAGCGAATTGTACCAGATCCCTCAAAGAGCGGGGATACATATACTCCATCGACACCAAGATTGTCAAAACACACCGCAGCGGTCACAATATCTACAATCGAATCAACCGCACCGACTTCATGGAAATGCACGTTGTCCACGGTTGCGCCGTGCGCTTTCGCCTCTGCCTTTGCGAGAATCACAAAGATTTTGTCAGCAAGCGTACGCGCCGGCTCTGTCATCTCCACTGTGGCAAGGATATCCCGCACATCCTGCAGATTGCGGTGTACATGGTCTCCATGATGCGTGTGGGTGTGAGCGCTGTGGTCATGATTTCCGTGGTCATGGTCATGCTCCGCATGGTGGTGGCTGTGGCCATCATGCACGTGCTCATGTTCTGCGTGCGTATGGCTGTGATCATCGTGCGCATGGCTGTGATGATGGCCGTGTCCGTGGTGAGAACTGTCTGCGTCATAATCTTCCCCGAACAAGTATTCCATATCATCGTCATGATTTTCCAGAGCTGCATCCAGCACAACTCTGAAGTCGCAGCAGTCGACTGCCTGTTTCTTTACACGGGAGATTTCTGTACGGAATCCGCCTGCCGGGATACTGTCCAGCGCGTGCTGCAGAACCGCTTTGTCCGCACCGAGATCCAGCATGGCCGCGGCAAACATATCTCCGCTGATGCCGGAAGCACAGTCCAGATACAGGATTTTTTTCTTATTTGAATCTGTCATATGTTATCTACCATTTTCTTTTCGTATTTAGTCGTGATGTCTTCGTTCTGCTCCGGTCATTGCAGAACCAGCCAGCCGCTGCATCCAGAATAAAAACATAGCTCTGTTTAGTCCAGCTCTCTTTCTGCCGCCAGACGGTTGATCTGTGCCGCCATATACCCGGCACCATATCCGTTGTCAATGTTAACCACTGCCACACCATTCGCGCAGGAATTGATCATAGTCAGCAGAGCCGAAAGGCCATGCATGCTTGCCCCGTAGCCCACGGATGTCGGCACGGCAATGACCGGATTGCGTACCAGACCGCCGATGACACTGGCAAGCGCTCCTTCCATCCCGGCAACCGCAACGACGACATTTGCAGTCTGAATTTCTTCTGCGTGCGCCAGAAGCCTGTGCAGTCCGCTGACACCAACATCGAAAATACGGTCTACATCTGCCCCGAAGAATTCTGCCGTCTTTGCCGCTTCTTCCGCCACAGGAATATCAGCCGTTCCTGCTGTGCAGACCGCCACGCTGCCGATCCGGGGTTTTCCCTCCGGTTCGAGATACAGGATTTTCGAAACAGTATCATACTGAATGTCCGGCAGTCCCGCCTTCACCAGCTCATACTGATGCGGCGTCGCCCGGGTTCCCATGACTTCGCCATTTTTCTCATACAGTTTCCGGAAAATAGAAACGATATATTCGTCCGGCTTGCCGCTGCAGTAAACCACCTCGGGAAATCCCGAGCGGATCTGCCGGTGTGTATCCAGCTTTGCATACCCCAGATCTTCAATCGGCTTCCGGGCAAATTGTGCCTCCGCCTCTTCGATCGTAATCATGCCCTCTTTGAATTGTCTCAATATTTCTCTTGTGTCCATTCTTATCTCTCCGGAATAATTTTCTGCCGTCCGGACCGTTCTGCGCTGTACAGGAATACCCGGCCCTTTTCATATATGCAGGAATACCCGTTTCTTTTTAAATATGCAGGTACGCCCAGCCCTTTCAATATAGGATTATACCATACGTATATGATTTTGCTACACTACAGTGTTTGCATCTTTCCCCTGTTCTGTGGTACAGTATTAGGCAGAAAATCCGGACACAGAGAAACCTGTAAAGATCAGCAGCACAATAATAAGATATCATACGAGGTAATGACTATGAAGCCATATGCTGAATTAACCAAAGACGAACTGGAAGTCTTAATCAAGGAACTGAAGAAAGAATACAGCGACTATCAGGCGCTCGGTCTTTCTCTGGACATGAGCCGCGGCAAACCGTGTAAAGAACAGCTGGATCTCTCCATGGGCATCATGGATGCACTTTATTCATCTGCGGACCTGTACTGCGAGGACGGAACCGACTGCCGCAACTACGGCACACTGACCGGTATTCCGGAGGCAAAGGTACTGCTCGGCGACATGATGGAGAATAATCCTGACGACATCATCATCTACGGAAACTCTTCCCTGAATGTCATGTACGATACTGTTTCCCGCGCCTTTACCCACGGCATCATGGGAAATACTCCCTGGTGCAAACTGGACCGCGTGAAATTCCTGTGCCCTTCTCCGGGATATGACCGTCATTTTGCGATCACCGAATATTTCGGCATTGAAATGATTCCGGTTGCAATGACACCGGAAGGCCCGGACATGGACACTGTCGAGCGCATGGTCCGCGAAGATGAAACGATCAAGGGAATCTGGTGCGTACCAAAGTATTCCAACCCGCAGGGCTACTCCTACTCCGATGAAACCGTCCGCCGTTTCGCGCGGCTGGAACCTGCAGCAAATGATTTCCGTATTTTCTGGGACAATGCCTACGGCATGCATCACCTGTATGACACGCATCAGGACCATCTGATCGAGATTCTTGCAGAGTGCAAGCGGGCCGGCAATCCGGATCTTGTCTACAAATTTGCATCAACTTCCAAGATCACCTTCCCGGGCAGCGGTATTGCATCCCTTGCGACCTCCCCGAACAACATGAAGGATATTATGGCGCAGATGAAGATTCAGACCATCGGTCACGACAAGGTAAACCAGCTGCGTCATGTCCGGTTCTTTGAAGACATCCACGGCATTGTAGAACACATGAAAAAGCATGCGGATGTCATCCGGCCGAAATTTGAGATGGTCGAGCAGATTCTGGAAGAAAATCTCGGCGGGCTTGGAATTGCAACCTGGACGAAGCCGAACGGCGGCTACTTCATCGGTTTTGACACGCTGCCGGGCTGTGCGAAAAAAGTCGTCAGCCGCGCGAAGAAAGCCGGCGTCGTTATGACAAAGGCAGGCGCCACCTGGCCATATGGAAAGGATCCGTGGGACACCAACATCCGGATTGCGCCGACTTATCCTTCCAAGAGTGATCTGGAAATTGCGGCAAAGCTGTTCACACTGTGCGTGAAGCTGGTAAGTGCAGAAAAGCTTTATAAAGAGATGGCGTAAAGCTGGATTTTATTGATTGAACCAGCACTGCGGATGTCTTTCCAGAATAATGGCTGCGCCATTCATAAGTATAATAAAAAACAGGAGACGATAATGTCTCCTGTTTTTGTTTATTCATTTGTGAGATAGACATGTGCGCTGCTGACGCCGAGGGCATCACACATTGCGTGTTCATTGACGAAGACATCAATGCGTTTGCCTTTGATTGCGCCGCCGCAATCTTCTGCCGTAAAGACGTGACCGCCTATGATAACTTTGGTTCCGTAAGGAATGAGTGACGGGTCAACTGCGATTGTGCGGCCCTGAATCAGCGGCGCACCTGTCGCGGAATGTCCTGCATAGACGCCGTTGCATTCTTCACACGGGCAGTAGTAGGTGATCCGGAATTCACCGAGATCTTTTCCGTACATTTCCTTCGTCGCATTCTGTGCGCCGATATCTGCACTGAAATCCACAAGTTCATCGCGTGTATCTTCCAGGACGCGGGTAGCCCAGACTGCATCCGAAGACAGGACATGTCCGAATGTGATGCCGTGACTCTCGTTCATTGCTTCGATCGTCTCGCCGTCTCCCGCATAGATAACAACGTGGTAGACCACACCATCTTCTGCGTAGAAGATCAGATCACCAGGTTCTGCCTCTTCGACAGGAATCTGCATGCCATACTGTGACTGCTCCCCGGACGTACGCGGCAGACTGTATCCGTACTGTGCATAGATGCTCTGGACGAATCCGGAGCAGTCCGCACCGCTGGTCAGACTGGTTCCGCCCCAGACATACGGGTTGCCGACAAATTCAGAGGCGTAGGCGATCAGAGACTCACGCACCTTGCCGCCCGGTGTTCCGGGGAACGGGGACGTACGGGTATAATAGAGTGCGCTGTTTTCATCCGGCTCAATGTTCTGCTCCGCTGTATCGAAGCTGTCCTCGCCCTTCTCAATTACCTCGTAATAAACAGGATATTTTTCCTGATCGATCTCTGCGAGCGGATCTTCTTCCTCTGCATCAGCTGCATTCTCATCTCCGTCTGCGCTGTCAGCATCCGGATCCGCGTCATCTGCTGTCTCATCAGAAGATTCCGGACTGTTTCCGGCAGTTTTCTGTGTGACTCCGTTTTCTTCCTGCAGGTCCAGGTCGGAAGCCGGTCTGTCATCATCCGCCTCTGCTTTCAGGCTCGTTTCTGAAGCATCTGAACTGCTGTTTCCGTCGTTGTCTTCCGTGACATTCTGTGCACCGGCAGGCGTTTTCCCTGCACGGACATTCTTCCCGTCACTGGTGATCAGCTCGATCTCCATCTCGCTGTCCGCATCATCTGCAGATTCGTCGGATCCCGCTGATGTCAGTTCACTGGCTCTGATGCCTTCAAGCTGCTCTTCTTCAAGCGTATCTTCCAGATAGGATGTTTCATCCTTTTCGAGATATTCATTTTTAACAAATCCGCGCACATCACCGGACTCAACATAGACCCATTCACTGTCACGGTCTGCAACGATGTAACAGATTGCGCCTTTGGGAAGCACACCGATCGCGCGGCTTTCCGCATCTTTCTCCTCACGGATGCTCACCCGGTCATTGGAGATGGCGTAATCCTTCTGGATCACAGTCTTCTCTGCAGTTGCACGCATCCAGGTAAATGCATCATTCTCTTCCGGTTTAACCTTCTCTTCTGCAAGCGGCACATCAGATGCAAGCATGGTGACCAGATCACCTGTGACCGGATCCTTCTTATGCTCCAGATGGTCTGCCAGAATCTCCTGTGCACGTCTGCCGGAGTAAAGATCTTCGTCCTTTACAAATCCACGGACTCCGTTCGACTCAACATACAGCCAGGTTTCTCCGGTCGTATCAACCGTGACTTCTGTCTCCTGCTCTGCCTCAGCTGCATCTTCCGCGTCTTCTGCCTGCTCTTCACCCATTCCTGAAGGATTCTCGTCGACTCCCGGTCCTTCCTCTGCATGATCTTTCAGGACATAGCAAAGTCCATCCTCAGGAAGTGTTCCGATTACCTCAGCCTCATCATCCATCTCTTCAAGAATGGCTGTATCTTTCTCCTTGGCAAAGGCGTATTTCCGGTTGACAGTCCAGAAACGGAAATTATCTATGATCACCGGCGCGTGAACAATCTGCTGTCCTGCCACCAGCTGTTCATTGGTGGATTTTTCTTCTTTCTCCTCTTCCGTCTCTTCTTCCTTCTCCGGCTCTTCGGTTGTTGTCTCTTCTATGATGATGGCTTCTTCCTGCGACGGCGCAGCCGTTGGTGCCGGTTCGGCCGTCGGAGAAGGTGTCACATCCGGTGTCCCTGTTGGTTCCGGCGACACTGTCGGCTCCGGTGTCCCTGTCGGTTCCGGCGACACTGTCGGCTCCGGTGTCCCTGTCGGTTCCGGATCTGCCGTCGGCTCCGGTGTCCCTGTCGGTTCCGGATCCACAGGCGTCTCCCCTGAATTCTCTTTGCCTGTCTCACCGGAAGAAGCAGACTTCACTGCTGCATCAGCTGCCGTATCTGCAAAAGATACCATTGGCTGTGCAACCAGCATCCCGGCTGTCAGAAGACCTGCCATCCATTTTTTCCATTCCTGTCGTTTCATCTTCTATTCTTAACCTCGGTTAAATAATTAATATCCCCAAATATTAACTTTTTGTAACAATTCCGTAGTCATAATACCACTTTTTGAGTGATTTGTCATCTACATTTTTCCAAAAACACATGCGAATTTTTGTACATTTTCCGTACATTTCACAAGTTCCCGGAATTGAAAACCACAGCTGCGTCAAAACTTCATGCGTTTCTGATTTTTTCCATAAATTGAGCTGTCGCATGAAGACACTTCATGCGGCAGCCCACTTCTATTCCATCTCAGACGAAAAGTTTCTTATCCTCTGTAATAATTAATCAGACATCCCTTTGTGATGATCTCTCTCTCGTCGTCCGTCAGATCTCCCAGACGCATAGTAAATGCCTTCATCTCTTCGCCGACCCGGTAAGCCGTAATTTCTTCCGTTTTGTTCTCCACAGCTGCGCGGATGCCCGGAACGAAGAGATAATCTCCGTTTGCAAACGGCAGATCCCCTTCCGGGATCAGGAACGGAAGCATGCCCCAGTTGATCAGATTGGAGCGGTAGCGCTTCGTCGCATATTCATTGGCAATGTTGGCCCAGCCGCCGAGCACCTTCTGGCAGGAAGCTGCCTGCTCACGCGCAGAGCCGTCGCCCGGTTTTACGGCAAAGATTGTTGAGCCGACACCGAGAACACCTTCTGTCCCGTCTGCTGCGCCGGATGCAATTTTTTCAATATCATCCTGCAGATCCGGGAATTCTCTCTCCAGTGCATCAAGAACATTGACGATCTCCGGGAGTGCATCTTCCGGCGCCTCACCTGCCTCGATGGCACGCTGTGCCTTCTGCACTTCTTTTGCACGGCCGACATATGCCGGATCCTTTCTGGAAAGCGCAAATTCTGACAGACGCAGCGGATTGGAGCGGTAGGAGGATGTCTCACCCGACGGAATCAGTTCATCGGTTGTGGTAACCGGATCATGAATCTCAGAAACGACTTTCAGGATCATATTTTCCGGAAGTTTCGCCATCTCCGGCCAGTCCTTGATATTCGGGCCGAACTTTACCTCTACAGAAGGATCTGCCTCACCGTGGCTGTCGAATACGCGGTTTGCGTAGATTTCTTTGTCAAAATGATAAACCGGTCTTCTGTATTCACCCGCATATTCTGTTGCCGGTGTCAGGAATCCCTGGTTAACCGCGGTTGCCGCAATCGAGCGGGCATCCATCAGTGCGACCGAAGAAATCTGACCTTCCTGAATCTTGGAACCTTCGCGGTTCGGGAAGTTTCGTGTGGAATGTCTGATGGAAAATGCGTTGTTCGCCGGTGTGTCGCCCGCGCCGAAGCACGGTCCGCAGAATGCTGTCTTGACGACGGTTCCGGTGCGGATCAGATCTGCCAGAACGCCATTTTTCGCCAGTTCCATGTAGATCGGGGTGCTGGCCGGATAGACACTCATGGTGAAATCGTCTGCGCCGATGAAATGTCCGCGCAGGATATCCGCCGCATCACAGATGTTCTCAAATCCGCCGCCTGCACATCCGGCAATGATGCCCTGGTCTACCAGCAGTTTTCCGTCATGCACTTTGTCCTTCAGTGAGTACGGGATTTTGCCGTCCAGCGACACCTGTGCGCGCTTCTCGACATCATCCAGAATATCCATCAGGTTTGCATTTACTTCTTCAATCGTATAGGCATTACTCGGATGGAACGGCATTGCAATCATCGGACGGATTTCAGAAAGATCAATCTCGATCATGCCGTCGTAATATGCAATCTCACCCGGATTCAGTTCTTTGTATTCGTCCACGCGTCCGTGTTCTTCGTAGAATTTCTTCACCTCGTCATCTGTGCGCCAGATGGAGGACAGACATGTGGTCTCAGTTGTCATGACATCCACGCCGATGCGGAAGTCTGTGCTCAGAGAAGCGACGCCCGGGCCGACAAACTCCATGACTTTGTTTTTGACATAACCGTTGTCAAATACCGCCTTGATCAGTGCCAATGCAACGTCCTGCGGACCGACGCCCGGTATCGGTGCACCTGTCAGGTATACGCCGACAACACCCGGCATTGCGATATCATAGGTGCGCTCCAGCAGCTGCTTGACCAGTTCCGGTCCGCCCTCACCCATGGCCATAGTCCCCAGCGCGCCATAGCGGGTGTGGGAATCTGAACCGAGGATCATGCGCCCGCCGCCTGCCAGCATCTCACGGGCAAACTGATGGATCACGGCCTGATGCGGCGGTACATAGACACCGCCATAACGCTTCGCGCAGGACAGTCCGAACATGTGATCGTCTTCATTGATTGTGCCGCCGACTGCACAGAGGGAATTGTGACAGTTGGTCAGGACATACGGAATCGGGAACTTCTCCAGTCCCGAGGCGCGTGCCGTCTGAATGATACCGACAAATGTGATGTCGTGCGATGTCAGCTTGTCGAATTTAATCTGCAGCTGCTCCATATTGCCGGAAGTATTGTGAGCTTCCAGAATTCCCCAGGCAATTGTCTCCTTCTTTGCTTCTGCCGGGCTGACCGCTTTGCCGGCTGTAGCCTGCAGTTTCGCAGATGCTTCTGCGTCTGCCGGAATAATGGTCTGTCCGCCGACCAGATAAGCACCCTGCTCATGTAACTTAATCATCTGCCAAACTCCTTTCACTTTGCATCTTTACCGAAAATCTTATATAGTAAATGCAGCATTTATTTTTTATACTTCAAACCACCTGTAACAGTATAATGCATCGGGCCTGACTCTTGCAAGTAAAGAGCGGGCAAATATTCGTGTGTTTATGCATAAAAGGCAGTCTTTCACGCCGGACGCACGACACCACTGCAGACGCACGGAACCGCTGCCAGACTGCAACGGGCGTAAGGAGGTTCTCATGTTCCGACTCTGGGGAAAAATTGTAAAAGATGGCCGCACCCTGCGCGATGTTGTCATTGAGAATGAAAAAGAGGACACCCGCACACACAAAGTGCTGGATGCCCTCAATGAGATCTGTTATCAGTTTGATCTGTCCCGGCCGATCTGGCTGGACGCCAATATCACGCAGTTTCAGCGCCATAAGAAAACGCAGTTCAAACAGGACAGCTTTATTGAAACAATTGATTTTGATTTTCTGGAAATCTCGATTCTGGAAGAAGATTTTTTCTATCCGGCTAACTGATCATCTGTATCAGAAAACCTCCCGCTGCATCTGTGTGATCATTCCCCGCACCAGATTCACACAGTGCCGGATCGCCATTTTCTCAAATGTATCATAATCTACAGTTGCACTGTCATCTGCTTTGTCAGAAATTGCGCGGAGAATCACATACGGGATTCCGTTCAGATACGCGGCCTGCGCAATCGCAGCACCCTCCATCTCCGCACAGCTTCCCTGGTGTACTTCCTTCAACTCCGCTTTTACGGCCTTATCAGAAACGAAACAGTCGCCTGAAACGACGCGCCCGCGGTGCACGCCGATCTCCGAATTAACCTCTCTGCAGACCTTTTCTGCAAGCGCGATCAGACGTTCATCCGCCGGAAATGCCAGCGTATCCATCCGCGGGATCTGTCCCGGCGCATAGCCGAACGCCTCCACATGCACATCATACTGCAGCGCATCCGTCGACACCACGATGTCACCGATCTCGATCGTATTCTGGAGACTGCCGGCAATCCCTGTATTGATGACTGCATCCACGTGATAGTCATCCACCAGAATCTGCGTACAGATACCGGCATTCACTTTGGCAATCCCGGACCGCACCACAACCACGTCCCTGCCGCACAGCTTACCCTTCAGAAACACCATGCCGGCCTTTTCCCGTGTCTCTACCTGCTCCATCTCACTTTTCAGCGCAGCCACTTCCTCTTCCATCGCGCCGATAATTCCAACCAAATTGAACATTTTTCTCCTCTTTCTTTATCTGCGTCAACAAGGAGACAGGGGACGGTTCTCTGTCTCTTCCACAACATCAAAGCAGGATACACTTTCCAAAGCAGCGAATTCCACCTGAGCTGCGTGGAAAATGTATCCTGCTCCGGATGATTCTATTGTTTTCGGAGACAGAGAACCGTCCCTTGTCTCCTCTACCGGTCCCACTTGTCACACAGCGAATTAATCTGATCTGCAAATCTTGCAAGATCCTTATTGGCACCGCCTTCGTTGTGGCGGATTACTGTCAGCAGGCGCTGACCTGCCGCCCACAGCCGCTCAAATACAGACTGTGCTTTCCTTGCTGCTGCCTTCATCGGCTTCGCAACGCGGACGCCTGCCGGCATTGCTTCAAATTCATCGGTTTCCAGATTCAGAATCCAGCCGGAATAAGGTGCATCGGCCTGATAGCCCAGCTCATTTCTGAGGCGCTCTGCGAAAAACTCCGTCACGGTGTCTTCGCCGTGTGTCACAAATACATGCTGCGGCGGGTTTTCCGAGAAGGATGAAGCCCACTTCATCAGCCCGGCATTGTCTGCATGTCCGCTCAGTCCCGGCAGGGATGTGATCTCTGCCGCAACCGCGATCTGCTCGCCGAACAGCTTCACCTCTTTCGCGCCTTCGAGCAGGGCACGGCCCATCGTTCCTGTGGCCTGATAGCCGACAAAGAGAATCGTGCTGTCCTTCCGCCACAGATTGTGTTTCAGATGATGCTTGATGCGGCCTGCATCGCACATGCCGCTGGCTGAGATGATTACTTTCGGTCTGTCATCTTCATTGATTGATCTGGAGTCCTCTGAAGTAATCGCAATCTTCAGCCCCGGGAACCGGATCGGATTGATTCCCTTCTCCACAAGCTTCCGCGCGTCTTCATCGAAGCAGTCCATATAATGTTTATCAAAAATCGTGGTGGCCTCAATGGCAAGCGGGCTGTCGATATGGACTGTGAAATTATCATGTCCGTGGATCAGCTTCTGTTCCTTGATCAGCCGGATAAAATACAGCATCTCCTGCGTTCTGCCGACTGCAAAGGAAGGAATAACCACGTTGCCGCCGCGGTCAAAGGTTCGCTGAATGACCCGGGCCAGTTCACCGACATAGTCGGGCTTCTCTTCCCCGTGGGAGCGGTCACCGTAAGTCGATTCCATAATCACATAATCCGCTTCCTTCAGATAGGTCGGATCATTAATCAGCGGCTGGTCTGTGTTTCCGATGTCGCCGGAAAATACCAGCTTCTTTTCGACATCTCCTTCTTTCAGCCACAGTTCAATACTTGCAGAGCCCAGCAGGTGACCTGCATCTACAAACCGCGCGCGAATACCGTCGCGCACCTTGATATTCATGTTATAGGGTTCGCCGCGCAGATGCGTCACAGCTTCCAGTGCATCTGCCATCGTATACAGCGGCACGTATTCTTCCTTTCCCTGACGCTTGCCCTTGCGGTTGCGCCACTCCGCCTCGAATTCCTGTATATGCGCGCTGTCGCGGAGCATGATGCTGCACAGATCAGCCGTCGCTTCTGTCGCGTAAATATCTCCGCGGAATCCCTCCGCAAACAGTTTCGGGATCAGACCAGAGTGATCGATATGTGCATGCGTCAGCAGCATAAAGTCCAGATCAGACGGCGGAACCGGAATCGGCTGGTTCTCAAAGCAGTCATTTCCCTGCTCCATACCATAATCCACCAGAAAACGGAACCCGGCTGCCTCTATATAATAACAGCTGCCGGTAACTTCATGTGTGGCACCAAGAAATGTAAGTTTCATAAATCAATCCTCGCTGCTGAAAATGTGTGCCTGCCTGTTTCTGTCTGTTCTCTAACATATTATACGGTACAAGACGCAGGAAATCAATTTACAGGATACAAACGAAAACGGCAGCCGGTCCCCAAGAGGGATCCGGCTGCCGCCTTTCTGTTTGTGATGGTTTCCGTGTTTCAATAACTCAGCGTTTAATCTTACCTTTGAATCCGGCCTTTTTCAGTTTCTTTCTCAGCTTCTTGAACTGCTTCTTCGACATCTTCTTCACTCTGATGACCGACTTCTTGTTGAGATACTTAAACGCTTTCTTCTTGACAACTACCTGATTTGCCTTCTTCGCCCAGATCGTGATCTTG
>JAFRGW010000034.1 GCA_017433615.1 Eubacterium sp. | reverse complement strand
TTTCCATTAGTGTCCGTTGGATCCGAATCAGTTGGCGTTGTTCCACCCAGGGTCTCTAATGTCCCATCTGCCGTCGGTGCTTTATCTGCAATCTGTCTGAGTGTGAATACTGCGCCCGGAAGCTTCTTCGTATTGTCGTTTTCATCAATCTTGATGATGTCAATCGTGACCGGAACTTCTTTATACGTATTCACAAGATTTGCATTGTTGCGGGCATCCTGGCTGCTGTAGGAAACAGCAAATACTGCTTCCTGGGCAGATGCATTCTGCGTGAACTTGACAATCGTTCTTCCATTTTTTAGTCCAAAGGTAACCGTTTTATCTCCATAGGAGAAACCATTTGGATGCTCTTCAATGCTGAAATAATGCGGGGGTGTCTTAAAACCTCCCTGCTGCGGCCATCCTTTTACGACAGCATCTCTCTCTACCAGATTCAACGGATACTTAGAAATCACTAATGTCCCCTGGTTTGCCGTAAGTTTCGTTAAAAGAATGTCATCATCCTCAAGATAGAATACAGTATTCTGCCCTGAATCAGATGTCCTTCTGTCGTTCGTCACGTCGTTAAGTTCTGCTGCCGGAGCCGTGATGGTAAGATCATGCCAGGTGCCAACTGTTGATGTAATGTTATTGCCGTTTAAGGTTGCACTCTTCCAGTCGTACCCTTTGGCTTTGTCATAATTCACTTCTTTAATCTTGAAGTTTGTCGCTTCCGAAGGAATATTAGTCACCCTCCAGTGCCAGGTAAATCCGTCGGAACTATGTGTCCAGGTGATCTTCTCTTCATTCTCTCCGGTTGCCAGCTCTGTGTTTCTAAGTGTGACTGTCTTGGTCTGACCGTTCACTGTATACTGCAGCTGGACTTCGAAATTCTGCGGAACTTGGGTTACATTGTCCAGTCCTGAGAATTTTTTCTCGATGTCGATGGCAATCTTGTCCGGTCCGTTGTTCTCATCGTAGTTGTTGGTGAGCGACTGGATTATCGGATGATCGCTCGTATGATCCTTCGTCACTGTAACTGCAATGGGATTATTCACAGGGAACATACCCGGATTGGAGGATTCCACCTCTTTGATCCAGTACTTTCCGACCAGCAGTTTGACCGGTGTATTCGGTCCAACAACCGCCTTACCATCTGTGCCGATCGTGATCGTCACAATGAGATCCTTGTCCGCTGCATCCGCTGCGGCATTCGGGTCCTGTACTGCGTCCTCTGCAGCACATTGTTCCTTTTTGTAGATCTTGAATTTGTACTCACCGGCCAGTTTTGCTTTCTGTGCTGTGGTCAGATTCTCACTGCTTCCATTGTAGGTTACTTCTTTCTTGATCTGCAGGTATCCATAAGGAACCTTGTTAATGACCGTCTCTGTTCCCGATGTATGTGTCTCTGCATCCGTCGGAGAATTGATGACGTCCCCCTTGAGATCTTCGTAGATCACAGTCGTCCCATCAGGTGCTGTACTGCTCACTTCCTCAATATAGTAAGAATACTTATAAGTAACCTTTTGCTGCTTTCCGTCAACAATGACTGTACCCGATCCAAGAGCCGGCAGTTCGCTGAACTCATACTGCCAGGTGTTCACATTGATGGGAAGCGTGACCTGATTATCTGTCATGTGCTCGCCGTTGTAGGAAAAGTCCGGATCCGGCTCGGTTACCGTCTGGAATTCGTGAATAAATCCACCGCCTGAATTCCCATAAAACTGAGAACCCGCTACATTGATGTTCTTAATCGCATTGCCATGGTCGGATTCATCAATGATATACAGCATTGTGGTCTGCCCGGCAGCCGGCATAGTAATGGCCTGTGAATAAATATGGTTCGGATTTGGCGATTTTGTATAGGTCGTTCCATTCACTATACTGCCAATCGTTCCCGTATATCCATCCACAAGGCTCCAGGATACTGTCGCCTGAGATCCGGCCACCAGATCGAACTCCTCATAAATATGCGGTTCATTGTTATGAAGCCAGCCTACAACCAGATGAGAAGCCTCTTCGCCATGGCCTTGAACCGGACGCTCGGTATATGTCTCGTAGGTACGGTTCCGCTTAATTTCAAATGTGGCGTTCACTCCGTTCGGTGCTGCAATTGTCTGACCGTCTGCGTCCTGCCACTCTTTCTTCAATCCCAGGTTGATATTGGCAGGCTTTTTATTCGTGATCTTCGCATCGGTTTCCTTCCCACCAACGGATGTCTTGACATTGCCGGATGCATCCAGATATACGCGTACCCGAACCGTATCACTTCCAACTGCGATTGGATAACCGTCCGGTGCATGGATCTCCTTCAGGTAATAATCACCCAGAGGCACATCCTCTAATTTCGCATGACCACGTTCATCTGTTTCAACGATGAAAGCTCTCCTGCTCCCATCCTTGAGTTCTTCCGTCAATGGCTGTGTACATTTGTCATCCTTGTATAATCCAAAGACTGCTCCCGACAACAAGATGCTCTGGTCATCCTCATCAACCTTGTCAAACTCTACATCTCCGTACTGTGTCATGTTGAATTTGATCTTACAGTTGGAGTCACAGCCGCCTCGCTCGATGTAGAAGACCTGCAGAGTGTGCTTTTTCCCATCGTAGAGTTTTGAGAAATCAAAATTCTGTTGCTGACCATTTACAGTTACTTTTTTTTCTGCGAAATTAATAGTTCCTGATGTCGGCTGATGGATGCCGCCGATGTCCATCGCAAGTTTTCCGTCAATGAATACCCACAGGTCGTCATCACCGGAGAATTCGAAAACAATGGGATTTCCAGCAGAATCTTTAACAGCCTTCGGATCCTTCGGCAAACTGAAATCAACACTCATGGACATGCCGAAGTGGTGGTTTAGGTTTTTATTCCAGTTTACATACAGATCATAATCGCTGTCCCACTTGTGGAATGGGAAGAAACCGATTGCCTTGTTTGAAACAGATCCTGTCTCTTTTCCACTCTTCTGATTGTATGTACTGTTATAAACAGCGAATCTCCCTTCATTGCCTTGGCTAGTGTCATAATAGGCATAGTTTGTATTACTGTCATAAACATAATAATCACCGTCTTTTTTGAAAAGGCCGTCTACGTTCGTATAAGCTTTTTTATCAGTTCCATCGGACGGTGTGAACAGATAGGAGAGATCTCTATTACCCGTGCCACCACTGTTATTACTCAATGTCGGATATCCCGATGAATTCAGACTACTATTCACTATACTAGTAACGCCATGTTCAACATATTGATTTAGGCTTCCGTAATTATTCCCGATGC
Organism: Eubacterium sp.; assembly: GCA_017433615.1. Taxonomy (GTDB): domain Bacteria; phylum Bacillota; class Clostridia; order Lachnospirales; family Lachnospiraceae; genus CADBRN01. Next base: position 92,742 of record JAFRGW010000034.1, on the reverse strand, counting down.
CACTTCCCCAAAACTTGAGGGCATTTCCATAGTTAATACCATGGCTCGCAAAATCAGCAATGCACTTGGCATCATAATGCGAGGATCCATTAAAATAATCGTCCAGATAGTTATCCAAATCATAGTCAAACAAGTTCAGTGTCAAGCCGATAGTGGCATTATCAATTGTCTCAATTTGACCAGGCGGTGTTGTCCCTGTACGTGCAGGTAAAACAGTAATTTCTCTATACTCGTTTTGATTATATCTATTATAGATACGAAATGTGCCAGTACTAATCGCGGTAACAGTTTTGAAATTATCAGAACTACCCTGATTGGTATGTTTGGTTTCTGTTACTACTGATCCTATATTGGAGACCCAATAATTCGCCTGATTCCACATGTAGATTTCATCTCCTACGTAAATTGTAGTAGGGAGATTATAAAGTCCATTTCCATTATTGCCATCAAACAGATAATCCGAGAACGATTCTGTAGCAAACTGTAGCACTATCGCATCACTTTCATCCTCAGTTTTTTTGACATTTTCAATTATTTCTGCAGTACCATTTTCTGTGATATGTGCGATTCTAACCTGTCTCTCTTCAACACCTGCACTAACCTCAAGTTTTTCACCGTTATACCAGATTTCACCTTCAGATTCGTCAGTCTCTGTCAGGTCATCAGCATCCTCAAACACAGTCGACATCAGTTCTACCTTAACATTGACCACGCTTCCTTCTTTTGGTTCTACTTCCACGCCGCCAGAAAAGATAGAAATATCAAACTGTACCGGATGAGTGACGTCCGTCTCTTTCCGAGCCTTTAGCTGCTGATTGACTACTTCAACATTCTCAGCAAATTCCTTCTCGGTATCATTGATCTCCCGCACGCGCAATTCCGCATCATCCGGAATCTGTGCTGAATCATCGTATGTTACAGTGATCTCATAGGTATCCCCATTCGCGCTGAGGAAATGCTTGGTAATCTGTCCGTCCGTCACCCGAATCGTGAACACTTCTCCATTTTTCATGGTGACCGTCAGCGCCTCTTCCGTAAGAAACGGTTTTTTGCTGATCAGTGCCCAGTCCCCGGTTTCCACCGTCTGCGCATTAATCTGCGCGATCTGCTCTTCCGTCAGATCTGCACTATACTCGCACTCTAACCCGAGGCCATCCTTGATCGCCCCTACCGTTATGTCGTTTTCTGCTTTTCTCACGAACAGCAACTCCGGTGTGGAGAATTTTATGCTTACCACATCCTCCACGAACTGCTGCGTGGTTTCCGAGACTACAATGTCTTCTAAAGTGAGCTTTTTGGCTTCGTTTTCGTTGCCGATATTTTCTGCGTCCGGTGTATCCGCATTTACCTTGCCAGTCTTGTCTTCCGTATTTTCCAAAATCTCGCTTTGATTGTCCTGCGTATCACGGTCCGCAAGCCCCAGCACTTCAACCAGCTGACGAAAACTTACAAATCCACCGCCCGGGATACTGAAATAATATTCCTTCCCATCCACTTCCCAGTGGAAATCCACCGTGTACACAATCGCATACACAGACAGACTCTCAGCCTCGAACTGCACCGCACCGTCATCTTCCGTCTTTGTCTCGATGACTTCCGTGCCGGTGCCTGCGATCTTCTCACTGATCACCTGCGCAGCCTTACCGGCCGGGTTGTTCGAAGCCGGCTGCATGACGGTATCTGCATTTGTTCCGGGGAAATGTACGGCATAGACGCCGGAGGCATCTTCGCCGATTGCGTCACCGAGATCGATGCTGATCGAAAGCGGCGCCGCGGGCTGGATCTCATTTCCGTCTTCATCATAAATGGTCAGATCGAACAGACCCGGCATTTCTTCTGCCCGGCTGGCTTCATCTGTTGTGTAATTGTCGACTGCTGCCAGTGCTTTCTCGCGGTATTCATCGTAATCATCGCGATTTTCGGAAATAGCTGTCGCCTTAAATACTGCATTTTCAGGAATGCCGCATGCTTCTTCACCCGAAACGATAAGGCTGTAAGATGCGCCTTCTACTTCGATCGTCTTTGTGAATTCGACACCTTTCTCAGCTACTTCCTCCGTATCGTCTGTATCTGCTGACTCCCCGTCAGCATCTTCCTGTGCGTCCTTCTCCTCCGTATCCGCATCTTCTTCATCAGCATTCTCAGCTTCCGCATCTTCGCTGATCTCGCTGTCATCCGCCTGCGCTTCTTCACCATCCGGGTGCAGCACAATCAGACCGGACGGTGTCTCATCGTCCTGGCCTTCTATGCTGGTATCATCGCCATTCGAATTTTCAATCGGATTGCCATTTTCATCAAATGTAATATCGTTTTCGTGGAATTCTTCTTCACCGGCGTTTCCATCTTCCTGTAAATCCGCATCGCCGGCAGTTCCATTTTCCGGAATACCTGCCTCGCCGGCAGCTATATTTTCCGTATTCTCAGTGTCAGCCACTGCTGTGTTTTCAAAGCATCCATCATCATGCTGATGCTTCAGCAGCTCAATCTTACCGCAGATCAAATGATCCGGGTCTCCATTCAGAATTTTGTTTCCATATTCATCATACGTGATTGTAACCCAGCCCATGTCGACCGGACTTTCGCCCTTCGGGCCCTTCTCATAACAGTCGACCGTATGCCGGTGCGGCGTCAGTTCCGTACATGTCAGAACCTTTTTGTCCTTATAACATGCATCTGTATGGGTGTGGCCCTTCCCTTCGGTCTGGCCGCAGATCAGCTTTCTTTCTGTCTGATAGCATGCATTTGAATGGACATGCTCAGTAAGACCGCACGTCAGCTGACGCTCGGTCTTTGTCTCTGTCTCGTAACAGCTGTCTGTGTGATGATGCACAACCGCATCCTGCACAAGATGCGCCGGTTCAATGGTTTCGCCGGTCTCCTCATCAATAACCGGATCACTGTAAACCGCCGGCGAGATCTCCTCGCCCTCATCGTATCCACAGACAAGCTTTTTCTCTGTACCTGTCACAACATCACTGTAGCATTTATCGGAATGCCTGTGTTCTTCCATTCCACAAGCAATATTCTGTGTCGTCTGATAGCATGCGTCTGTGTGCTGGTGCCCGGGAGTCTCCTCTTTTCCGCATGCCAAAACGCGCTGCATCGTATAACAGGATGCATCGTGCTTATGTTCCTTATACTCAGGGAGCTGACAGACAAGAACACCATTTTCATAGCAGTTTTCATCGTGTTCATGGACGATCCAGTCTGCTTTCCAACAATTAAGGACTTTTTTTGTCCCGGTCTTCCTGCCGCCGGCATCATATTCCGGCACCTTTTTATAACATTCCTCCGTATGCTGATGTACAGGGAAATGGCAGTTCAGAACCTTCGCACTCTGATCCGAAAGATTCAACCCCTTAACATCCGATACATTATTTCTTTCCAGCGCAACCGCCGGCATGATCAGCGTATACGTTGTAATGAAAACAATTATAATCGCTATCGCTGACCGGCATCGCGTCCGGACTCTTTCGGACGGCTTCAGCTGTCTGAGCTTTTTTAACAATTCTCTCAGCTCATTTTTCATAGTAATCACCTCATACTAGATACTGCATACTGGCTACTGGGTACTGATTTACGGACTTTCCTTCCTTCAAAAAACATTTCTGTGAACTATATTTGCATCTGATATTAAAACATTTCTGACCTGCCTGCTGCCAGATCATTCCTGACATGTCCATGATCGTATTTCTCTAAAATTGTATCATCCGCTGCATATAATCAAGCGTCAAAGCAACAGAGCCACTGCCCCAATTATTTATCTACCGTTTATGAAATCATTGTAGCAGATTATTTTTAACTTTCAAGGGCTATTGTCTGAATGATATATCAATAATTTGAGATTTATAGTTCAACTTATAGAGGTTCTTGAAGCAGATTTTCACCTGTTTGTGCAATTGCCGGGGAAAATATACATGCTGTGGCCGGATCCTTGCGAAGGCGAAAAAAAGCCGGTCACCGAAGTGACCGGCCTGTATGAGATCGGCAGATGCGTTATATATCTGCTCTTCAGACTTCTCTTCTGACTTCTGCAGCAATCTGTGCGTTGATCTCACCCTCGCCTGCCTGCATTGCTGTCAGTGGTCCATCTTTTCCACAGCAGTACGCCCGCCCCGAGAATCAGGAGGCTTCCAAGGATCGTAAAGAGCCGCGTGCCGGTGCCGCCGGTGTTCGGAAGCGCTGCGCCGGGTTCGTTGGCAATCTTAAGCTCGATGTTATCCGCAGTTGTATCCAACTTACTGGTATCTCCAGTATCTGTTGTTACATTTTTTATCTCCCGGTTTTCCACTTCAAATTGAATATACTGGTATGTACGAATGTATCCTTCAGGGACATGTACCTCATAGAGCCTGTAGGTTCCATCCGGCAACCCTGATATAGTCTGGATTTCTCCTGTAGATTCAAAGGAGCTTGGGAACGTGATTGTTTCTCCATCAACACGCTTCACAACATCCCCGATACCGCTAATGCTATCAATTGTTGTGGCATCCGCTTCAGAATGACCATCCTCAGACACGGTTTTCATCTGGAACACAGCACCTTCAAGACCTTCACCGTCAGTGTCAGTCTTCTGAATCGTGATATCCGTCACCAGACAACGATTGGTGTAGTCAATGTAGTTATGGTGATTCGGTACGATTGTCCCTGTGATTGAGCCTTCTTCTAAATTGACCGTTGTATCCTCCGGCTTTTTCTGAACGTCATTCGGGTCGATACGCTCATCTATTTTTACCAGGCTGTAACCCGGTTTTGCTGACTCAGTAATTATGTACTGAGTACCTGCGGGAACATTCGCAATGCTGAGGATCTCACCTTGCGAAATCTGCAAAACAGCGGAAGCCAACTTGTTTCCTTCTGAAACAGACGTTTCATTACCCGAAATTAGAAGCTCTTTTACTTCTTCGCCGTCACGATATTTTAGGGATTGCTCTTGTGCATTATTGAGATCATAGTTATTCGTCACTTCATATACTGTACCTGCCTCATTCTTTATCTTCAGCGCATTGTTCTCATAGTAAACCTGATAATAGTTAAACGCTCTGTCATGATAATACAGGCCATTGATGCCATACCACGGAATATGCGTACCGACAAACGGTGCGTCGTCATTGGTCAATTCGATGGTGTATTCAAACTTCGTTTTGTCTGAATCGATGAGATTATTACTCTCATCAACAACATGTTTCTCCAGATGAATATATCCACGAAGGGTATTTTCCACTTTCAGAGAAGATAATCCACCTGTCGTATTCGTCATGTTGGTGATATTAACCGTCGTTCCATTTTTTGTGAAATTGACGTTCTGCATTTTCCCATCGACAAGCATCGGATGGAACACATCTGCATTGAAGTCGAACTCGTAACTCAGATTACGTTCTTTAATTGTATAATCATGTCCGTCTTCTAAAATATAGTATGTTTTCACTTCACTATTCGGATCATCCGAATTGACCGGATAAGTACCTGACGGATACAAAGATTTGTCCATGCCAAGCGCATCCATACGTTCTTCACTGAGCATCAGTCCGGTTGGAACGGCAAAGTCTTTCTTCCATGTAGTACCGATTGAATATGTTGTTCCATTGTATTCAATATCACGCTCACTTCCACTCTCCCAAACATATTTGTTCTGGGCAGCATCCCAGCCGAGTGTCAGTGTTTTATAAGGAGTTGTACTCTTATCCTGGAGAATGTCGAAGGTCAGCGTATAATGACTTCCGTCCGCCGGATACAAAAGCTGTGCCAGGATACTCGGATCCAGATCAACATTCCACTGCTTCTCTATACTTGAACTCGTATCTACCAGATCCATCGGCTTCTGCGGTTCCAGTGGAACCGGAGCCTGCGGATCACTGGTCATTGTTGTCTCTCCGGTCACTTCATTCGTCTTCGTATTAACGATCGAATAATTTAACTCCTGATGCGTATTGGTAAGTACGCTGAACACACCGCTGTCTTTATACTTCACAATTGAAGAATGCCCGGAAACCCCGCCGGTATAATATCCATAAGTAACACCATTTACTGTCACCTCATGATAATTGTCCGGGTTACTCTCAACACTCGAATCCCAGGTATATCCGGGCAGCTGATTGTTAAGGCCGGCAACATAATCGTATGCATCCTGATTCGGCCATACTATGATGTCCACTTTATAAGTGCAATTAGGAATCAGCATCCCGATTGCGGAGAGATCCCATTGTAATTCGCGTCCACTCAGATCCGCCAGCGCCATCTTATATTCTGTTCCATTTACAGTCACTGAATAATATGGCTTACCTCCCACTCCCTGTTTGGCAGCACCGGCAGGATAATCATGTCCATCAACATGAAAAGTAACCGTCGGATTCGAATCATTGCCAGTGGCTGTAACATAATACAATTCTTCACCTGTATCATCTGTTACGGAATACCGGAATCCATCTGCCCGGTCCGCATGAATGGTCGTCGTCATTGCATCCGCCGCCTGTAAACCGTCTGTAATGACGATATCGCCGTGTCCCAGCATATTGGAAACATCTGCGAATATTTTTTCAAATGCAGCCGTGAGCGTCTCCGGTGTATCTGCATTGGTAAAGTACTTCTTTACAATATCTGTATCTTCTTTTGTCTGATCATTCTCGTAAGCTTTATCCACTCCGGTATAGGCGAAATTCATCAATCGGCGGAGATATCGTGTCTGCGCCTCGCCGGGGTTAAAGGTAAAGATACCATAGAACTTATACTTGGCATCGACAATTTCCTTTGCGCGGTCCAGGGAATTCTTTTCATCGTCAATTCTGCCGTGACTATTATACGGGCCTCCGACTTCTGTCAGTGCATATTCAAATCCGCCTTCCTGATTATCATAGTGATACGCTCCTCCTGTCTCACCATGTACTGCCGTCGGCTCTCCATCAGTAAGAAAAATTACGTATACATCTTCATCCGGCTGTGCCGCTTTTTTGAGGGCCGCCTGTTCCTGTGCATAGATCAATGCTTCTTCCCAGTTTGTTCCAGATGGAGTGCTTGTTTGATTGACAGCACCCATCACCCCTTCATAGTCGCTGCTTGTCCAGTTTGTGTACTCCGTATTACCGGAACATCTAGTTCTTGCAAAACTAATGACAGAGATCTCAATCAAATCCTCTTTTCCGGGAGTATCTTTGTCATTCTTGGCAAGCAGGTTTTGGATCAGAACATCCATGGCAGCCTGTTCGGCTGCAAGACGGGTTACAGAAGTATAAACTGTTCCGGTATAGGGGCTATAAACCCATGATCCGAACATACCTCCAGACCAACTGCGTGTACAAATCTGTCCATTATGAAGAAAAAGCGCCTCGTAGTTATCTCCGTTTTTTCTATAATATGTCGTATTGCTATTATATGATGTACCCTTATACTCTTGATAAACATTATTGTTGGTCATACTGCTCGAGCGGTCCATGACGAACAGAATATTGGCCTTGTTGTATTCTTCATACGCAACGGCATCCCCTTTGACCGTAAGGGACATCGTATAGGTTCCGTCATTGTTATTTGTCAGACTCTTATGCGCCTCGATATCCTTAAGCTGCGCACCATTTCCAGTGGTATTGGACAAAGCCCGAAGCATGGGCATAGCGAGCGCCTGACTCATCTTATAAGGAACATTGTCATAGGTTTTCTGCCCGACATAGGTTCCGATATCAGAGAAGCTGTCCTGCTCATACACAAACTCAACAACTTCGCCCGTTTCGTTTCTTTCCGTCTCAACATCTGTAATTAATTCCGTCTCATCCTTCTTATAGTGAGCAACTCCAATGACCTGATCTTCTTCTTTTGCATCCGCAAGAAATCCTTCCACATATTCGATGTCGACATGAACCGGAGTCTTTGGTTCAATCTCTTTCCCGCTATGGATCAGAGAGACATTGAAGAAGCGTGCATCATCCAGATTGACTGGCCTTATGTCCTCATATTCACCCAGTTCACCATTGTTATTCTGCTTTTTTTCCTCCAACTCAAAATACTCTTTATTCACCTCTGTCCATGCTTGTCCGAGATGCTGCAGATATTCATCCGTTCCCGGTTCAATTTCTTTCGCGAACAGTTTTGTGCCGTCCGGTATACCCGCGTCATCCTCATATGTCACGGTAATCTTGTATGTTTTCCCGTCTGCGGTCAGGACGTTCGTAGAAATCTGTGCGTCAGTAACACGGATCGTAAAAATCTCACCATCTTTCATTGTCACCGTCAGCGTCTCTACGCTGGTAAAGGGCTTCCTGCTGATCATTGCCCAGTCTCCGGTCTCAACCGCGTGCGCATCGATCTCCGTAATCTGCTCTTCTGTCAGTTCTGCACTGTATTCACACTCCAACCCGTTGGTTTCCTTCAGCTCTCCAACCGAGCTGTCAGCATCAATCTTTCCAACCCACAATAATTCAGGGCTGCTAAATTCTATAGAAGCCACATCTTTGACGAATTCCTTTGCAGCATCTGATACTTCCGCATCATCCGGTCCGTTCGCTGTATTCGTATCACCCATGATACCCAGCATCTCTACGAGATCTGTGAATGACACAAATCCGCCTCCGGGAATGCTAAATTCATACTTCTTTCCGTCTACCTCCCAATGGAAGTCCACCGTATACACAATCGCATATACGGACAGACTCTCAGCCTCAAACTGTACGGCACCGTCATCTTCTGTTGTTGTCTCGATGACTTCCGCACCGGTGCCTGTTATCTTCTCGCTGATCACCTGTGCAGCCTTACCAACCGGGTTGTCTGGCGTCGGCTGCATGATCGTATCTGCATTTGTTCCGGGGAAATGTACGGCATAGATGCCGGAGGCTTCTTTGTCGATTGCATCACCGAGATCGACACGGATCGACAGCGGCGCCGCAGGCTGGATCTCATTTCCATCTTCATCATAAATGGTCAGATCGAACAGACCCGGCATTTCTTCTGCCCGGCTGGTTTCCTCTGTTGTATAATTGTCGACTGCCGCCAGTGCTTTCTCACGGTAAGCGTCGTAATCATCACGGTTCTCGGAAATGGCTGTCGCCTTAAATACTGCATTTTCCGGAATGCCGCATGCTTCTTCACCTGAAACGATCAGGCTGTAGGATGCACCTTCCACTTCGATGATTTTTGTGAATGCTGTGCCTTCTTCGGAAGCTTTCTCCGTGTCTTCTGCGTCCGCCGACTCCTCGTCCGCATCTCCCTGCTCATCCTTCTCCTCTGCATCCGTATCTTCTGCGTCCACATTCTCAGCATCTTCGCTGATCTCGCTGTCATCCGCCTGCGCTTCTTCATCATCCGGATGCAGTACAATCAGACCAGACGGTGTCGCGTCGTCCTGACCTTCTACATTAGTATCATCGCCATCCGGATGCTCAATCGGATTTCCATTTTCATCAAACGTAATTTCGTTTTCGTAAAATCCGTCTTCACCAGTGCCTTCTTCCTGAAGACCCATGTCACTGACGGATCCATCTGCCTGATAATCAGCCTCGCCGGCTGTTTCATTTTCCTGCGCTTCTGCATCACCTGCTGTCATATTATCCGTATTTTCACCGGCATCCGCTGTCATGTTCTCAAAACATCCGTCATCATGCTGGTGCTTCAGCAGCTCGATCTTTCCGCAGATCAGATGATTCGGATCCCCGTTCAGAATTTCATTTCCGTATTCATCATATGTGAGCGTAACCCAGCCCATTTCGAGCGGGCTTTCGCCCTTTGGACCCTTCTCATAACAGTCAATCGTATGCTGATGCGGCGCCAGTTCTGTACAGGTCAGGACTTTTTCTTCCTTATAACATGCATCTGTGTGCGTGTGTCCCTCCCCTTCCGCCTGACCGCAGATCAGTTTGCTCTCTGTCTGATAACATGCGTCTGAATGGACATGCTCAGTGAGACCGCACGTCAGCTGACGCTCGGTCTTCGTCTCTGTCTCATAGCAGCTGTCTGTGTGATGATGAACAACTGCATCCTGCACAAGATGTGCTTCTTCGATGGTTTCTCCGGTCTCCTCATCAACGACCGGATCGCTGTAAACCGCCGGCGAAAGTTCTTCGCCTTCATCGTATCCACAAACCAGTTTCTGCTCTGTTCCTGTCACAACGTCGCTATAGCACTGTTCGGAATGTCTGTGTTCATCCATTCCACATACAATATTCTGTGTCGTCTGATAGCATGCATCTGTATGCCTGTGTCCGGGTGTCTCCTCTTTGTCACATGTCAAAACACGCTGCATCGTATAACAGGATGCATCGTGTATATGCTCCATATACTCCGGAAGCGAACAGACGAGCAGGCCATTTTCGTAGCAGTTTGCATCGTGTTCATGGACAACCCAGTCTGCTTTCCAACAATTCAGGACTTTTTTCGTCCCTGTCTTCCTGCCGCCGGCATCATATTCCGGCACCTTCTTATAACATTCCTCTGTATGCTGGTGCACAGGGAAATGGCAGTTCAATGCTTTCACATTCTGCTCCGACAGATTCAAGCCTTTGACATCCGGCACATTTTTTCTTTCCAGTGCAACGGCCGGCATGATCAGCGTATAAGTTGTGATGAAAACAACCATCATCGCAATTGCTGACCGGCACCGCTTCCGGGTGGTCTCGGAAAGTTTCATCTGTCTGAGCATTTTCAACAATTCTCTCAGATCATTTTTCATAGTGATCACCTCATACTGGATGCTGGTTTACGGACTTTCCTTCCTTCTCAAAAACATTTCTGAGAAACACATTTACATCTGATCTTTCCAGGACAGTTCCGACCTGACTGCTGCCTGATCATTCTGTCATATTGATGATCGTATTTATCTATGCCATGATTGTATCATCCGATGCATATAACCAAACGTCAAAGCAACAAAGACATTGCTCCTATTATTTACCTTAATATTGTCATATCATTGTAACAGATTATTCTGAACTTGCAATATTTAATTTCTGAATAATATGTTACCAAATTTATATTTATTGTATATTCATTTGTTTGTGTGATAAAATTCACTTAATTTATTTTCCGATCATCTTTTGGGAATCCGGCTATGATCAGACCAGTCTTCGTAACTTTTGAAATCAAAACGGGCCGGCCAACGAAAAAATTTTTGTGAATTCCCAAAAAACAGGCCGGTCACCAAAGTGACCGACCCATACGAAATCTGTAAGCACATTATTTCATTTCACTTCAGGCTTCTGCCGCAACCTGTGTATTAATCTCATCCTCACAGGCCTGCATCGCCGAGAGCGTCTTCTGCAGAAGATCATTCAGATCCCAGCCGAGCATTTCCGCGCCCTGCGCGATCACTTCTCTGCTGCAGCCGGCCGCGAACCCTTTGCTCTTATATTTCTTTTTGAGAGACTTCAGTTCCATGTCCTTCGTGCTCTTCGAAGGACGCATCAGAGCCGCTGCCCAGATCAGGCCGGTCAGTTCGTCACTTGCAAAGAGGATTTTCTCCATCTGATGCTCCGGTTTCACATCTACCGTAATCCCGTATCCGTGACTGACGACACTGTGGATGATGTCTTCGCTCACGCCGCCGGCGCGAAGAAGTTCCGGCGCCTTGATGCAGTGCTGGTCCGGATACTGCTCAAAATCGATATCATGCAGCAGGCCGACAAGTCCCCAGTGCTCCGCCTCATCGACAAACCCCTGATCATTGGCAAACCACTTCATCACTGCCTCGACCGTTATCGCGTGCTGAATGTGGAACGGATCCTGGTTGTATTTCTTCAGAAGGTCAAATGCTTCATTTCTGGTCATAATTGTATCTCCCTTTACAAACGATTAATCGAAAGTATTCCATTGCGGCATTATATCTTTTCATAACCTTTCATAACTCTTCATAACTTTCTTTTTCTTTCATAACTTTACCATAATTCCGGATTTGTGCAAACACAAAACTGGTCCACGAGTTTATTCCACCGTTTTTTTCGGACAAGAGATATGTATCTACTGGATGTAAATCGCGATCTCCGATCGCGCGCGAGCTGCGCAACGCACGAAGTGCGTCTTCCTTTGCGCAGCTCTGCGATCCGCCGGAGGCTCAATCTTCAACACGGGCTTTTGACCCATGTTGAAGACGAGCTTGATTTTGCACATTCCTCTCATGATCTGAAGTCACAAGAATCCTGTGTTGAAGATTGAATAATATGAAATCTGTTTTTACGAAACCCACTCCAGTCAGAGCCATACCGGAAAGCAGAAAAAACAGGCCGTTTTTGATCTTTCTCAAAACCGGCCTGTATGTGATGCTTCTAAATATTATTAATCGATGAATCAGTCAAGATACGGAACGTAGGATTTTACTACCTGAGTGCGGTATACGCCTGCCGGCTGATCCCAGTTGCAGATGAACTCATCGTTGTGATAGAACTGGCTGCCGCCGTAGCGCTCATACAGCTCTTCCTCATTGATGTGCTCCAGAGACTCGATGTTACGCATACGAGCCATAACTTTTCTGCGGCACACATCATATGCAGGAACGGATGTCCACTCGATCTCGAAGATTGTATCATCTCTGGTATCGCCTTCGATAACGCCGTCTGCTCTGAATCTGCAGCCGCCGCCGATCTCATCGTGATACTTTCTCAGATCACTGACCAGTTCAAACGGAACACCCTTGTAAACGATCTTGCTGCCCTTCTCCGGCATCTTACTCATATCAAAACCCTCCTGTGCATACATACCATATTTGAAATAAAATTCAACTGCGTTTTATTATATCACAATCTTCCTATAAAAGAAATACACCTCCTGAATCAGGAGGTGCATTTCTTTTTTCTAAACTAAGCGATTACTCATCAACACCGTACAGCTTAACCAGCTTGTTCAGGTAAGCATAGTGCTCTTTAGCTTCCTGCTCAGATTTAGCGAACAGACGCTCAGCCTTCTCCGGGTTCGCACGCATCAGGGAGTTGTAACGAACTTCTCCGTTGATGAAGTCCTGATAGGACTCTGTCGGCTCCTTGGAGTCGAGTGTGAATGCCGGCTTGCCTTCCTTGACGTTGTCCGGGTTGAAGCGGAACAGATGCCAGTAACCAGCCTTAACTGCAAGAGCTTCCTCATCCATAACCTTCGCCATACCCTTCTTGATACCGTGGTTGATGCACGGAGCGTATGCGATGATGAGTGACGGTCCCTTGTAAGCCTCAGCCTCAGCGATTGCCTTGACTGCCTGGTTGAAGTCAGCACCCATAGCGATCTGAGCAACGTATACATAGCCGTAGCTCATAGCGATGGAAGCGAGGTCTTTCTTCTTGGTCTCTTTACCGCCTGCAGCGAACTGTGCAACAGCGCCGGTCGGTGTGGACTTGGAAGACTGTCCGCCTGTGTTGGAATAAACCTCGGTATCGAAGACCATGACGTTGATATCCTTGCCGCTTGCAATGATATGATCCAGGCCGCCGAAGCCGATGTCATATGCCCATCCGTCTCCGCCGAATGCCCACTGGGATTTCTTGGAGAGGAAGTCTTTGTTTTCAACGACGTACTTCGCATCTTCGCTGTCCATGCCGTCGAGCAGTGCAACGAGCTTGGTGGTAGCGATGGAGTTCGCCGGACCGTCGTCCATTGTGTCAAGATACTCATCACAAGCTGCTGCTACGTCAGCCGGAGCGTCAGCCTTGATTGCTGTGATCTTGTCGGACAGCTGCTTACGGAGTGCGTTCTGAGCCAGAAGCATACCATATGCAAATTCAGCTGCATCCTCGAACAGGGAGTTGGACCATGCCGGGCCCTTGCCCTCGTCGTTCATGGTGTAAGGTGTGGACGGTGAGGAGTTGCCCCAGATGGAGGAGCATCCTGTTGCGTTGCCGATGTACATTCTGTCACCACAGATCTGTGTGATCAGACGTGCATACGGTGTCTCACCGCAGCCTGCGCATGCGCCTGAGAACTCAAGGAGCGGCTTCTTGAACTGGCTGCCCTTAACGGTGTTCTGTTTGAACTTCTCAACAACGTCTGCCTTCTCCGGCAGTGTGACTGTGTAATCGAATGCCGGCTGCTGATCCAGTGTCTGGTCGAGCGGCTTCATAACGAGTGCCTTCTCACCCTTCTTGCCCGGGCATACATTTGCGCAGGAACCGCAACCTGTACAATCCAGGGAGGAGATGGAGATACGGAACTTGTAATCTGCCATACCGGTCATCGGAAGAACTGCTGCGCCTTCCGGAAGGCCTGCTGCTTCTTCTTCTGTCATTGCAACCGGACGTACGACTGCGTGCGGGCAGACGTATGCGCAGCGGTTACACTGAATACAATTCTCGGATACCCATACCGGAACGTTGACTGCGATGCCGCGTTTCTCAAATGCGGATGCGCCGGACGGTGTTGTGCCGTCTACGTACGGAGCAACGTCGCTGACTTTCAGGGTATTACCTTCCTGTGCGCTGACCTTGTTCTGGATGTTGTTTACGAAATCAACGACATCCTGTCTTGCGCCTTCATGATGCTTCCACTCAAGACCTTCATCAGCTGCGTTCTTCCAGCTCTCCGGAACCTCAACCTTGACTGCCTGCTTCGCACCTTCGTCGATTGCTGCCCAGTTCTTCTGAACAACATCGTCACCCTTACGGCCGTATGTCTTCTTAGCTGCAGCCTTCATGAGCTCGATTGCCTCGGACTCCGGAATGATGTTTGCAAGCTTGAAGAATGCGGACTGCAGGATTGTGTTGATACGTGTCGGGCCCATGCCTACTTCAATACCGATCTTGACACCGTCGATGGTGTAGAACTGGATATTGTGGTTTGCGATGTAAGCCTTAACCTGTCCCGGAAGATGCTCTTCGAGACCTGCCATATCCCATTTGCAGTTCAGCAGGAATGTGCCGCCGTCAACCAGTTCCTGAACCATGTTGTACTTGGTGATGTAGGACGGATTGTGGCATGCAACAAAGTTTGCTTTGTGAATCAGGTATGTGGATTTGATCGGCTTCTTACCGAAGCGGAGGTGAGACATTGTAACACCGCCGGACTTCTTAGAGTCGTAATCAAAGTATGCCTGTGCGTACATATCGGTGTTGTCACCGATGATCTTGATGGAGTTCTTGTTTGCACCGACGGTACCGTCTGCGCCAAGACCCCAGAACTTGCAGTTGATTGTGCCTTCCGGTGTGGTAACCAGCGGCTCGCCTACCGGCAGGGAGAGGTTTGTGACATCATCGACGATATCGATGGTGAAACGCTCTTTGTCTTTGTTCTCATAGACAGCAACGATCTCGGACGGTGTGGTGTCCTTGGAACCGAGGCCGTAACGTCCTGTGAAGACTTCGATATCTTTGAACTTGGTGTTGCGCAGAGCTGCGACAACATCGAGGTACAGCGGCTCGCCGATGGATCCCGGCTCTTTTGTACGGTCAAGTACGGAGAGTTTCTTACAGGAATCCGGAATTGCAGCGATGAACGCCTCTGTTGCCCACGGTCTGTACAGGCGGACCTTGATCAGGCCGACCTTCTGACCCTGTGTTGCCAGATAGTCGATGGTCTCTTCGATACATTCGCAGACGGAGCCCATAGCAACGATTACGTGCTCTGCATCCGGTGCGCCGTAGTAGTTGAACAGCTTGTAGTCTGTGCCGATCTTGGCATTGACTTTGTCCATGTAATCCTGAACGATTGCCGGCATAGCATCGTAGTACGGGTTACATGCTTCTCTTGTCTGGAAGAAGATGTCCGGGTTCTGTGCGGAACCTCTCTGAACCGGGTGATTCGGGTTCAGGGCGTTCTTTCTGAACTCAGCAAGTGCATCCATATCCAGCATGTCTCTCAGATCTTCGTAATCCCATGTCTCGATCTTCTGGATCTCGTGGGAAGTACGGAATCCGTCGAAGAAGTTGATGAACGGAACTTTGCCCTTGATTGCAGCCAGATGTGCAACCGGAGTCAGGTCCATAACTTCCTGTACGGAAGATTCGCAGAGCATTGCAGCACCGGCCTGACGACATGCATATACGTCAGAGTGATCACCAAAGATGTTCAGCGCGTGTGAGGATACGCAGCGCGCGGAAACATTGATAACGCCCGGAAGCAGCTCACCTGCGATCTTGTAGATGTTCGGGATCATCAGAAGAAGACCCTGGGAAGCGGTGTAGGTAGTTGTCAGAGCACCTGCGGAAAGTGCACCGTGAACAGCACCTGCTGCGCCTGCCTCAGACTGCATCTCTGTAATCTGAACTTCCTGTCCGAACAGATTCTTTCTGCCCTGTGTTGCCCACTCATCGGTAGCTTCTGCCATCGGTGAAGACGGGGTAATCGGGAAGATTGCTGCCACTTCGGTAAATGCATACGACGCATGAGCCGCTGCGGTGTTACCATCCATGGTTTTCATTTTTCTTGCCATCGTGTTTCCTCCTTATCACTACTGGTTATTGTTGTGCTGCGCTGCGCGGTCTGTCCGGCCGCCTGTGCACCCTCCGTCGCCGGCTTCTGTCTTTATCTTGCCAAATTCGGGTAAAACCAATTTGGTCTGCGAGTTACGCCGCGGAACCCAGACCAGTCATCAAGACTGTAAAAACATCTGAGTTCCGACGGACAAAACAACCCGCTCTGAAAGCCGCTCCCCTGAGGTGTCATGCCATGATGTCTTTTGAGCGGCGGTCAGGCTAAATACATTTGCCGTCTGCCGTGGTGTACGGATTGTCCGGCAGCAAAGCGTTCGCTATGCATACTGCCATAGATCGGGCAGTGTCATAGATGAATGTGATCAGGATCAGCATCTGCGCGCACATTTACAGGCGAACTGCAGTGTGAACCCAGCTTTTGACCCTAGTATGATCAGTATACCATTAAATTACACAAATGCGCATAAAAAATTGGTTGTTTCATGAAAAAAACAACCAATTTCTTTGAATCTTGCGGTTCATCCCTCTACTTCTGTAAATACAATGCAGTTCGGTGTATCCAGACGCACCGGTTTTCCCTTCATGACGATCAGTTTTTTCTCGTAATCGATGCGGAATGTCGTGATCGATCCGGATTCGTGATTGACTGATGCCAGGAACTCACCGCCCGGGAACGGCCGGATGTCCTTCGGATAGTTGCCGCTGATCGGCAGAGTAAATTCTCTTGTCAGCAGTCCTGTCTCCGGGTCCACCTTGAACATCGTGGCGACATTGTCGCCGGCGACTGAGACAAAGAGATATCTTCCGTCTTTTGCAAAGCACAGTGCAGAGGTTGCGTCGTGTTCGCGGTCATTGGTTTTCTTAACCGTGCTGATTGTCTGAATTTCTTCGAAAATATCATCGGTCCGTTCGGGATGATAGGCCAGCACCTGTACCACATTCTGCAGCTCGCAGATCAGATAGGCAAAGCGGCCGTCCGGACTAAATCGCATAATGCGCGGCGCCGAGCCGAGCTGACAGCGGAGAATGTCCGCCAGTTCCAGTTTGCCTTTTTCCGTGACACGGTAGATCTTGACCTGGTCAATTCCGTTGTCCACCGCACAGGCATATTTTCCGTCGCGTGTCGGCATGACGCAGGAAACATGCGGGCGGAAGTTGCGCTCCGTCACGGTTCCCAGGCCGCGGTGGAAGACGCCGTCCCACTCGGAGCCGAGGCGGCCGTCGTGGTGCGTGTGAATCAGCGTCACCTTGCCGTCGTGGTAACCCGCCACAAACAGATATTTACCTGTTTTATCGACTGACAAATGGCAGCCGCGCATACCGGTCAGCTCGATCTGATTGATCTTGATCAGATCACCGTCCGGCTGGATCGCGAACACAGCCACACCTTCATCAGCGATGGAATACAGGTATTTTCCGTTCTTAGACAGACACAGATGCGAGGAATTATTTACCGGAAAGACCTTGCGTTCCGTCAGTGTTCCTTCGTTGATATCAACGTCATAGAGATGAATGCCGACACTGCTGCCGAGCGTATAGGTTCCCGCGTAAGCGACATATTTTCCGGCCATATTTCCATTCCTTTCAAATATTCCGATGCGATATACTGTACTGATCAGAGTGTTTTAACTGGTTTATGCAGAGATTCTTTCAGCTTCACGCTGTAAGTGGTTTGTTAAAAAATCAATATGGATTTTGATCAGTATTCAGTATAGCACATCGGAAATGTTTGAACAATAAGGCGAAGAACGGCCATGGAAAGCTCTGGTAAGAGGTATTATCGTTCAGTCATTTAAACTGCTGCAAGGTTATGCCGTCCATGGCTGTCCGTCGCTAAGGGGGAATCGCTTTGAGGGTTTTTGAAATATTTCTGCGGATTAATCCATATGTGATCCGCCGTTGATATCGATCTCTTCTCCTGTAATATAAGAAGCTTCTTTTGATGCCAGGAATACGATTGCAGCAGCAACCTCTTCCGGCTCTCCCGGACGTCCCATCGGGATTGCATCAATAACCGGCTTTGCCTGCTCTTCTGACATGCTCTTCCAGATATCTGTGTTGATCAGGCCCGGGCATACACAGTTTGTGGTAATGCCATACTGGGAAACCTCTCTGGCAAGATTCTTGGAGAATCCGAGAACAGCTGCTTTGGATGCGGAATAATGTGCACCGCCGAATACACCGCCGCCGCGCTTGCCGGATACAGATGAAAGATGAACGATACGGCCGTAGTTCTGTTTTTTCATGACTTCGCAGACCTTTTTGGTCAGTACGAACAGACCGAACATGTTAACGCTGAAGATTCTCTGCATATCAGCAAGTGTCATATCAGCGACAGTGACCTTCTGTGAAATACCTGCGTTGTTAACGAGAACATCGATTCTGCCAAACTTCGCGACAATATCATCAACCATGTTGTTGACGTCATCTTCGTTTGTCAGATTTCCCGTATAGCCGACAGCCTCATAGCCGGCTGCAGTCAATTCTTTTACATTTGCATCGATTCCTTCCTGATTGATATCACAGAGAACAACCTTTGCGCCGAGTTCTGCGAACTTCTGTGCGAAAATACGTCCCATGCCTCTGGGAGAACCTGAACCTGTTACGAGTACGACCTGATCTTTGAAATCAAACATGATATATTCCTCCTTTACTGCAGTTTCACTGCTTCATTTACGATATCTTCTACAGTTACGCCATTCTTTGCCAGCAGTCTCTCATACGGTGCGGACTCACCGAACTGATCCTGAATACCGATACGCTTGACAATTCCTTTGCCCATCTCTGCTGCCACTTCGCAGACAGCGCTGCCGAGGCCGTTCAGAATATTGTGATCTTCAACTGTGATGATCTTGCCGATGTCGTTGACACAAGCCTTGACAGCTTCGACGTCCAGCGGCTTGATGGTGTGCATATCGAGCACACGTGCAGAGATGCCCTGCTTCTCAAGCTCTGCAGCCGCTTTTACTGCAAGGATGACGGTATCGCCGTTTGCGATAATCGCAATATCTTTTCCGTCACGGATCTGATATGCTTTGCCGATCTCAAGTTCAACATCCGGTCCGTATACCTGCTCCATGGCGTCGCGGGTAAATCTGAGATACATCGGTCCGTATGTCTCTGCAGCTGCGCGCACCAGCTTGCGGGTTGCATTGTAATCTGCCGGCATCATAACCGTCATATTCGGAATGGTGCGGAGAATTCCCATATCCTCAATTGCCTGATGGGAAGCGCCGTCATTTGCCGGGGTAAATCCGCCGTGTGAGCATGCGATCTTGACGTTCAGATTCGTGTAGCAGATCTCCTGGCGGATCATCTCACAGATGCGCATGGAGCCGAATGCTGCGTATGTAACAACGAACGGGATCTTTCCGCATGTTGCAAGACCGGCTGCAACACCTGCGCCGTTCTGCTCGGCAATACCGACATTCATGTACTGATCCGGAAGTTCTTTTTTGAATGCAGCTGTCTTGCAGCTTTTTCCGATATCGATATCCAGAACAATAACTTCCGGATGATCTTTTCCGACAGCAACGATTTCATCACCAAATCCTTCGCGTGTTGCGATTTTTTTCATTTCACTCATTTGTATGACCCTCCAGTCAGTCAATCATCTGCGCTTTCAGTTCTTCCATTGCCTGTGCATACTGCTCATCATTCGGAGCGACGCCGTGCCAGCCGACCTGATTCTCCATGTAGCTGACGCCTTTGCCCTTGACGGTTTTTCCGATCAGCGCCTTCGGCAGACCATTCTGTGCTGCGTAACATTTGTCAAGTACCTCGCAGGTCTGCTCCATGTCGTTGCCGTCATAATAGTAGACATCCCATCCGAACGCCTTGAATTTCTCGCCGAGATCTCCGTTCGGCATAACCTGGTCTGTGGTGCCGTCCAGCTGCAGATTGTTAACGTCTACAAACACAATGAAATTGTCCAGTTTGTACTTATGTGCAGTATTGGCTGCTTCCCAGATTTCACCTTCCTGGGTCTCGCCGTCGCCGACGACGCAGAACACTTTGTAATCTTTGTTGTCCATCTTTCCTGCGACTGCCATACCTGCCGCGCAGGCCATTCCCTGTCCGAGCGAACCTGTAGAAATATCGATGCCGGGGCACTTAACCATGGACGGATGTCCCTGCAGTTTGGATCCTTCCTGGCGGAGTGTGTCGAGTTCCTCTTCCGGAAAATATCCGAGTGTTCCGAGGCACGCGTACTGAATCGGGCATACATGTCCTTTGGAGAGAACCATTCTGTCGCGGTCTTCCCAGCGGGGATTCTCCGGATCAATGTTCATGTATTTGAAGTAGCAGGCTGTCACAAATTCAGCTGCTGACAAAGAACCGCCCGGATGTCCTGACTGTGCTTTGTAGATCATGTCAATGACCTTCATACGCATTTCTGTTGCTTTATTTTTTAATTCCTTCATGGAAATGTCTTTCATGACTTTCATTCTCCTTGTATGCTGTCATTTCTGTATGTTTAATGGAGAAGGCTGATTCGTTGTGCAAATCAGCCTCTCCCGCTGATTATTTTCTGCCGATAATAAACCCGAGTATCAGCGCACCCGCCAGCAAACCGGCTGTACCAAGTGCCAGCGTGCGGAATCCTGCCGCGGTAACGATGATGTACGGTGCAATCGTCAGGAAGAAGTTCTGCGTACTGATCTGCCAGAGCGGCGTCGCCGTGATCAGATTCGGGCCCGCATCTGTCTCAAGCTCCGGATCGGCGATTCGCAGCAGCATCATGCCTGTCGCCGTAGAGCCGGTCCACGCACCGAACATTACCATGGCATTTTCCAGCCAGGCCTGTTTGAGCCAGAGCCGCGGCAGTGTCATCAGAACGATGGTGGTCAGTGCCAGACCGACAGCCGAAATGGTCAGAATTGCCGCAGCATTGTTCATGATGACGTCCAGCTTCATGGTCGCGATTGCTGTTACGATCAAATACTCAAGTGCAAGTGATCCGACATGGGCCAGAGATTCTGCATCGATGAAGTTGTCAAGCGGCGTCCGTTTCGCAATGATTCCGAAAATCAGTGATACGATGATCGCCGGTACGTAAATCGCAAATCCGGAGAACAGCGGCACCATATGCAGAATGTTCAGCAGGCCGTAGGCCACAATCATGATCGCAAGAACAATGCCGAAATGCAGTGTCAGCGGATCAAAGGCAATATCTGATGTAAACGCCTTCATGAACTTGTTCTGGTTCTTCTTTTCCAGAATACCGGTGTAATCTTCTTTGCTCAGATTTCCGGATTTTTCTGCCGTAACCCAGCCTTTGCGGATGCCGATATTCAGAATGAAGATGCCGGCAATGATACCGTAGAGCATACCGATCGTCGCGTATGTCGTTCCAAATGCGGATGCCTCATCGTAATTCCAGTATCCGACGGTATCGAAGATACCGGCGATCACCTGCGGAATTCCGTGTGCGCCGTAGAACGCACCGAATGGAAGCAGCGATGCTCCGTCCGGCAGTCCGAACACTCTGCCGAGTCCCATGGCCGACAGCACCTGTACGCTGATAACGGTCGCTGAGATCAGGAAGATCAGAGAACACTTCTTGATCATCTTTCTGTTGAACGACAGTGAGATAAACTGTGTCACGAACAGAATTGCAAGAAGCGGATTTGCGAAACCGCTGACATTGTCCGACCAGTGAATATAGTACGGGCAGATCTTTCCGAGCACTTCTGATCCGAGCAGGAGGCCGGCCAGACCGGCGATAACTGCAACCGGAATAAATAGCTTCTGGAACACCTTAACCTTTGCCCTCAGAAACAGCCCGATGAGAAGCAGCATGCTGGCCCAGGCAAAATCCATAAGTATTGTTTCAAACATGTTCATTCTCCTTTTTGTGCCGTGATCTCACGGATTCTTGCCACAAGATCAACTGTCCACTCGTTCTGCAGTTCAAAATTGGTGTATACGCTTCGGGTCGCTTCTTTGAATGCATCGATTTCCGGTGTCTCATTGACGATCATTCCTGCATCTTTGAGTTCCTTAAGCTGCTGATCCTGTGCAGCGGCAACTGCTTTGCGATGCTCCTGCCCGAAGGTTTTCGCACCTTCCCGCAGGATCTCCTGAATATCTTCCGGAAGCCTGTTCCACGCTCCGCTGGAGAAAACCAGGTTTTTGGACTCATATTTATGATTTGTGATCGTCATGTATTTGTTGACATCCTGAATGCTGCTGGCATAGATATTTGCAATCGGATTTTCCTGCCCGTCAAATGTCCCCTGTTTCAATGCCTCGTAAGTTCTGCTCCAGGAAAAAGTTGTCGGGTTTGCGCCTAACGCTTTCATAATGGAAGCTGTCATACTGTCGTCCGGAATACGCATCCGCAGACCTGCCATGTCCTCCGGTGTATTCACCTCACGTGCATTGTTTGTGATCTGCCGCATACCGTTTTCCCAGAAAGCCAGCTGAACCAGATTGTAGTCTTCCAGCCCCTCCGTCAGTCCTTCTGCGACTTCCGGATCATCCATCACAGCCCACGCCTGTTCATAACTGTTAAATAGAAATGGCAGTCCCAGTGTCGCGATTTTCGGTGCATAAACTGCTTCAACACCCTGCGGCATCATCATGGCATCCAGTTCTCCGGTGACCAGCTGCTGTGCCATCTCCGTGTTATCTCCCAGCTCCTCATCCGGATACAGCCGGACAAGAACACGTCCGTCCGTCTGTTCTTTTACCCAGTCAGCATAGTGCGTCAGGGAAATATTCAGAAGATTGTCCTCTGTGTCACTGTGTCCCAACCGGATGATATACTCCGTATTGCCCTTTTCCGCTGCTTCCCCGTCTGCCAATCCGGCCGAATCATCAGTCACTTCGGATATCGCTGCATTGCCGGCAGTGTCTGTCATTGATTCAGTCCCCTTTGTACCGCAGCCGGTCAAAGCCGCGATCATAACCGGAAGCATTGCAGTAAGCATCGCACGGGAAATGATTCTTTGCTTCATAATTTGTGTTTCTCCTACTGTTCTCGAATCCCTCCATTTGCTCCTTTTTATGAGGCGCGCCCTCTTTATGGGCTTATCCTATCATCCTACGTTGATGTTGTCAACATCCTACGTTGGTTTCTCTGTTTTGCCTATTTTTGAGCACCTGAATTTGTGCAACTTTACAATATTCGAGTCTTCAACACAGCATATGCAGATTCCGCACGCCCTTTAAAAAATATAGTTTTCTGCTTTTATGGGAATTAATTTACGAAAAAACCACCGGCACATTTTGTGAGTCGGTGGTTCCGGTGCTGCTTCAGATAATAGATCTGTATCAACGATATTCAGATTTCAATTGGTTCGACCTGATCAAAGTAGGAATTACGAACCGCGGTATTCAAATTCTCTGTATTTCTGGTTTTCAGAACTTCCATAAGATCCGCATGCGCTTTATAGAGCTCCTCTCCCCGTCCGCTGTCGATCATGTTCTTCACGGACTGGTAGCGCATCGCATACGTGAGAACACGTACGACATCCTCAAGCTTTGTCAGCAGCGGATTGTGCCCCATTTTTGAAATTTCATTGTGGAACTGATTATCTGCCTCGAAGATGTTCTCCATGTTGTCCGGACCGAGTTCAATCTCCGTCTTCAGCAGATTCAGCTTTCTCCCGAGGTCACTGAATTCCTTCGGACTGGCATTTCGCATGGCCAGCTGCATGACACCTGCCTCCATAATCTCGCGAAGCTCCATCAGGTTGGTTCCGTCTTTGGCATTATCCAGAATGATCCCGAACACCATCGGATCGATCATACTCTCCTGAAATCCTTCACACACGAATGTTCCTTCCGCGCGGCGGATCTCAAGTACCCCCATGTATACCAGAATCTTAACGGCTTCCCGTACGGAATTGCGGCCGACGCCGAATTTCTCCGCCAGCTCCATTTCTGTCGGGACCTTGTCGCCGGGGCGAAGTTCACCTTTCATGATTTCGTCCGAAAATGCATCGATAATCTGCTGTACAACAGATTCGCTTTTAATCTGTTTAAAACCCATGCGAACACCTTTTCTTTCATATCCTACATCCTACATATTATCTTAAGTAGTATAGCATATGCTGAAAACCCTGTCAAAACATCAAGGTTTTACTGAAGTCCTGTCATGTATTGATTTTAAACGAGACCTTACCGCGGCTTTACGCATAGTAATTTTGTGTTGCTTCCATGATTTCTGAAAAATCCACACTGCAAGATCCTTCTGAAAGGCCGACCGGGATCTCGCCGTCAAAAGGATATACCTGCTCCGAACCGCCCTTTTCAAAGCAGAACACACGCACCAATCGGAACTTCGGATCGACAATCCAGTACTCCCGCACGCCGGCATTTTTGTATTTGTGATACTTCCGGACCAGGTCGTGGGCGCGGTTGGAATCTGACAGGATCTCGATTACAAAATCCGGCGCACCCTCACCCGCATGCATATTGACAGCTTTCTCGCCGCAGACAACAAGCAGATCCGGCTGCACCATCGTGCGGTTGTCCATGTCCAGCCGCACATCAAAGGGGGCAAAGAGCAATTTGCAGTGTTTGAGATTCTTTTGTTTAATACATGTGTAAATCTGGTAAGATAATTCTGCGAGGATCGTCTGGTGCAGTTCTGTCGGGCTGTTCATCTCGATCAGGTACCCGTCGATCAGTTCAAAACGCCTGCCGTCATCCGGCAGATTCATATAATCTTCTATGGTATACATTCCCTGACGGGGAAATTCTGCTGTACGCGGAACGGGTTTCAGCGTGTAATCATCATCGACATCCAGGCTGGTTCCGTAAGCTGCCAGCGATTCACGCAGGATGATCGATCTGTCGGGCGTCAGCTGCGGATATTTCCCGTATTTTCTTCGTCCGCTCTGATACTGCTCCAGCTTCCGGTTGATCACCGCAAAGTCAATCTTACATTTTTTCTCCGAAATCCGGATTTCTACAATTGCATCAAATGGATAGACTTCTTCCGGTTCATCTTTTTCAAAATAATGCACACGCACAACCTTGTCCCGCGGGTCAACAATCCAGTACTCCCGCACGCCGGCGTTTTTGTATTTGCGGTACTTCCGGATCAGATCGTGGGCGCGGTTCGATTCTGACAGAATCTCAATCACAAAATCCGGCGCGCCCATGACATCGTGATCCCTTGGCTTGTCGTAATTACAGAGCACAATGATATCCGGCTCAACAACTGTCCTGTCATCCTCGTCGATCCGCACGTCCAGCGGTGCGACAAATATTTCGCAGTCATGGTCTGACTGTTTCAGGCATTCTAAGAGCTGCATGACCAACTGCATCTGTACCTCCTGATGGACCCAGTAAGGCGCTTCCATCTCGATCAGATACCCGTCAATCAGTTCAAACCGTCTGCCGTCGTCCGGCAGTGCCCGGTAATCTTCAACGGTATATTCACCCTGCCGCGGAAACTCCGGAGACTTCAGGATCGGCTGAAGTGTGTAATCGTCATCTTCGGGTATGTTTATGCTTTCATTCGTTTTCTTCATCATACGGTTCCCCTTTTTTTAATTCCTACCCGTTGGATTATCCTATGGTATATTTACATAATTTATATTACAAGGATATTTGTTCCTTGTCAATG
Source organism: Eubacterium sp. (assembly GCA_017433615.1). GTDB lineage: Bacteria > Bacillota > Clostridia > Lachnospirales > Lachnospiraceae > CADBRN01. Next base: position 66,840 of record JAFRGW010000034.1, on the reverse strand, counting down.
ATGAATCGAGACCGGGTTTTTAGAAGTCAGGCATCGTAAAAAGGCACCTTCCGCCCGCCGGCACGTGTCAGTGCCAAACCGGGGCGAAAGATGCCTCTTCTGTTTATTCTTCTATTTTCTTCTGTCTTATCGCGGCCGTACCGGGAATTTGACTTTCTTCTGCCTTACCGCGGACGCACCGGGAAACCGACCTTCTTCTGCACCTTGCGCAGGGTCTTGGTCGAATAGTAAGTTGCCTTCTCGGCATTTTCTTTGATGCGCTGATCGAGCCAGTCTTTGTCCTTCTCGATCTCGGCGACGCGGGTCTGCAGCGGTGTGAGGATCGCGTTGACGGATTCTGCCACGGCTGTCTTCAGTGCGCCGTAGCCCTGTCCCTCGAATTCCTTCACGGCTTCTTCCGGTGTCTTGCCGACGCATGCGCTGTAGATATCCAGCAGATTGCTGACGCCCGGCTGCTCTTCGCGGTACGCGATGATGCCCTCGGAGTCCGTGACGGCACGCTTGCATTTGCGCGCGACGGTGTCTGCGTCATCCATCAGATAAATGCTGGCGTTCGGATTTTCATCGGACTTGGACATTTTCTTTGTCGGATCCTGCAGGCTCATGATCTTCGCGCCGACCTTCGGAATATAGGCTTCCGGAACGGTGAAGACATCGCCGTAAATGTTATTGAAGCGGATTGCCAGGTCACGGGTCAGCTCCAGATGCTGCTTCTGGTCAATGCCGACCGGAACGACATCTGCCTGATACAGCAGAATATCAGCTGCCATCAGAACCGGATAGGTAAAGAGTCCCGCATTGATGTTGTCCGCATGCTTTGCGGATTTGTCCTTGAACTGTGTCATGCGGTTCAACTCGCCCATGTATGTGAAGCAGTTCAGAATCCACGCAAGTTCGGCGTGGCCTGTTACATGGGACTGATAATACAGACACGCTTTTTCCGGATCAATGCCTGCCGCGATGTAGATCGCCATCAGACGGCGTGCGCGCTTTCTGAGTTCCGCCGGATCCTGGCGGACTGTGATCGAATGCATATCTACGACGCTGTAGAAGCACATGTACTGTGTGCTGAGTTCAACCCAGTTCTTCAGTGCACCGAGGTAATTGCCCAGTGTCAGATTGCCGGTTGCCTGCATGCCCGAAAAAAGGACTTTGTTTCCATCTAACATAGTTGCTGCTCCTGTTCTTAACCGCAGTTATAGTTTTTTTCATTGTGTTCAAGTGTAGCACGGCAGGGGCGGGATTTCAATAAAATATGATGTAAATCGCGATCTCTGATCGCGCGAGCTGCGCGACGCACTTGTGCGTCTTCACCTGCCGCCTTTCCGCACCCGATCCGTTTTTCGCCCGTAGATCGTCAGTCCGTACATGACAAACCCAAGTACCAGAGCACAGGTATCGGCGATCGGCTGGGACCACACGAGGCCGTACATGCCCATGACACGGTTCAGTATGGTCAGCAGCGGGATCAGCAGAACGCCCTGCCGGATGAAGGAAAGCAGCAGTGACTGCTGCCACTTTCCCATTGCCTGAAACATGGAATTGAGCAGCATGACGAAGCACATGCCGAATGCGCACAGGATGTACCGCTTCAGGAAGGCCGTTCCGATGGTGACGGTTTCCGGCTCGTGGATAAACAGGTGGATCAGCTGTCCCGGGAACAGTTCGATCAGCGCCACGCAGGATGCGGCGTAGACTGCCAGGATCAGGAACGACCAGCGGTTGATCTCTTTGACATGTTTCATGTCGCCGGCACCATAGCAGTATCCGAGCAGCGGCATGATGCCCTGCGTCAGGCCGATAGTGATCTGCATCGTGATCGTTCCGATTTTCTGAACGACGCCAAATGCAGCCACCGGCACATCTCCGTATGCCGACATGAAATGTGTCAGCACAATGTTTGCCGAGGAGCCCAGCACGATAACCGCTGCCGCCGGCATGCCGACCAGGATCACCTGGCTCGCAATGGACGGAATTATTTTAAATGCCCGCGGTGACAGGCGGATCACAGAGTCCGGATCCCGCTTCACACAGACAAACAAATATAAAAATGCTGCCGCATTGGAAATACAGGTGGCAATTCCGGCGCCGGCAGCGCCCATGCCGAATCCCTGTACGAAAACCGGATCCAGAAAGATATTCAAAAGGCCGCCGAATGCCATGCCGAAGCTTGCGCGCTTTGTATTTCCCTCGCCGCGTGACAGATGCCCCAGCATCAGAGAGGCGACTGTCGGAAGCCCGCCGATCACAACCGTCCAGCGAATATAGGCGCCGGTGGCCTGATACGTCTCTGCCGTCTTCGCGCCGATCACATTCAGGATCGGATGCATGAAGATGGAAAGCACTGCCATCCAGACAACTGTCAGCGCGAGTGCGCCATAAAATGCAAAGGTCGATGTCACGGATGCCCTTTTTGGATCCTTATGGCCGAGCGACCGGGACATCAGGCTGTTGGCACCGATGCCGAACAGATTGCCGATCAGCGTCATCGACATGAAGAGCGGAAAGCTCAGTGCCAACGCCGCGACCTGCGACGGATTATTTGTATGTCCTACAAAAAAAGTGTCAGCCAGATTGTAAACCAGCGTTACAATCTGACTGAGAATCGTGGGAATCGCATATTGCGCGATCGCCCGCGGTACGGATTTATTTTCCAGCATAGTCAGTCTACCTCAGATGCTCTGGCAGTTTTACCCCTTCTGTCCCGGTGCGTACGGGAAGCGGTTTTCTCCTGCCGGCTTCGTGTAGTCCGGATCGTTGTTCTGCACACAGTTATACAGAATATTGATCAGATCGATTTCCGTCGTATCCGTGAACTTCTCCAGCGGAAACGGCGTTCCGAACTGAAATTCATACTGTGACAGCAGCAGCTCAAGCATTCCTCTTCTCCTCCATTTTCTTCAGGAAATCCTCGCCGTAGCCGTAGTGCTCCACGACAAAGTCAAGGTCCTTGTCGCCGCGGCCGGACAGGTTCACCAGAACGGATCCGGTCATGCCGGTGCGGGCAATCTTGATCGCATAGGCAAGTGCATGCGAACTCTCGATCGCCGGAATGATTCCCTCGTGGCGCGACAGCAGAAACAGCGCCTCAATGGCCTCCTCGTCACTGATCGTCGTGTAATTGATACGGCCCATGTCATGCAGCATGCAGTGTTCCGGTCCCGCTGCCGGGTAATCCAGGCCGCTGGCATTGGAATAAACCGGTGCCGGATCGCCGTTTTCATCGGCCAGCATGATGCTGTTGAATCCGTGCATGACGCCTTCTTTGCCATATGTGATGGATGCCGCGTGGTCGCCGAGCTTCGGGCCGCGTCCGAGCGGCTCAACGCCGACCAGCTCTACGGGATCTGCCAGGAACGGCGTGAACATGCCGATCGAATTGGAGCCGCCGCCGACGCAGGCGACGACCTGATCCGGCAGATGTCCTGTCTGCTCGACAAACTGTGATTTCGCCTCTTCGCCGATGCAGAACTGGAAGTCGCGCACCATCAGCGGGAACGGATGCGGGCCGGCGGCTGTGCCGATGCAGTAAACCGCATCTTTATATTCTTTCGCGTATGCCATAAATGCCGCATCGACTGCTTCCTTCAGTGTTTTCAGACCAAAGCTGACCGGAACAACATTTGCCCCGAGCATCTTCATGCGGGTGACGTTCGGCGCCTGCTTCGCAATATCTACTTCACCCATGTAAATATCACATTCCATGCCGAAGTATGCAGCCGCTGTCGCGAGTGCCACGCCGTGCTGGCCCGCGCCTGTTTCAGCGATCAGCTTCTTCTTACCCATGTATTTCGCAAGAAGGCCCTCGCCCATGCAGTGGTTCAGCTTGTGTGCGCCGGTGTGGTTCAGGTCTTCACGCTTCAGATAAATCTGTGTTCTCCCGAGCAGGTTGGACAGATTCTGACAGTGATAAACCGGTGTCGGCCGTCCCTGAAAATCCCGGCGAATGCGCCGCAGTTCTGCAATAAACTGCGCGGACTGCGCAATTGTATTGTATGCTTCCGCATATTCGTTAAACGCCTTGATCAGTTCCGGATCCTCCAGATAGTTGCCGCCATATTTTCCAAAATACCCTTTGCTGTCCGGATACTCCTTCAGATAATTATCATAGTCTCTGTATTTATTCACGATGCTGTCCGCCTTTCTGATATTAGTCCTTCACCGCAGGTAAAGAAACGCCTGTGAATTTATCGAAGTAGAATAAATCCCTATGATTATAGCATTTTTCCTGCATTTGAGAACAGCAAATTATTCCGGTTGACAGAAATGATGCGTGATTTTATTGTAGTTTCTATAAAAACCGGTTCAGTGGGAGGATTATGCCTGCGCCCGAATAACGGTCTGATTCTGAAGGAGGATTACCTATGCGCCTGAAATTGATTGCCTGTAAAGTACTGACAAGGGAATTGTCTTATCTGTGTGCGCTGTCCGACAATGTGGTTGACATTACCTGGATGCGGCAGGGTTATCATGACCGGCCGGAACAGCTTCCGCCGATCCTGCAGAAAGAAATCGATGCCATCGAGTCCGGGGAAGATCCCTATACCAACCCGGTTGTGGAAACCGGCGCCGGCGGCGGTGTGCCGGATGATTTTGAAGCCATCCTGCTCGGCTACGGCCTGTGCTCCAATGCGATCACCGGCGTCTTTGCGCGCAAACACCGCATCATTATTCCGAAGGCGCACGACTGTATTACATTGTTCCTCGGCTCAAAGGAGCGCTACGCCAAGGTCTTCAATGACATGCCGGGCTGCTTCTGGTACACGGCGGGCTGGATCGATCAGTCCGATATGCACGGCGAGGAACGGACAAACCGGCTGCGGAAGTACTATGCCGACATGGACTACGACGAGGACACGATCGATTTCCTGATCGAAGAACTGGGCGGCCTGAAGAATTATCACGCAAACGCCTACATCAAAATGCCTTATCTGGATAAGCCCCGCTATGCGGAACTCACAAAGAAAGCCGCAGATTATCTCGGCTGGGAATACAGCGAGCTCGACGGCGACATGAGCCTCATGGAGAAAATGATCGCCGGCGACTGGAACGAAAATGATTTCCTGATTCTGGAGCCTGGCGAGATGGCCGCACCGTCCTATGATGCTGACGTCATCAAGAAAGTGCCGGCGCCGGGATTCTCCGCGTAATCCTGCCCGGTTCTGCACAGTTTTCCTGTGATACAGCCACTTGAAATCGTCAGCAAAATCATTTATATTTATTATTAGTTGCTGAATACTCTCGCACAGATAACTGGAGGTTCTGAATATGCCGATCGGAGCAATTGTCGGACTTTGTGTATTTGGGTTTATGGCGCTGTTCGCAGTGCTGATTGCAATCATCTCTGCTGTTTCCGCTGTATCCGGATTTGACAAACCGGACGACCGGGATGACTGATCAGATCTTTGCATAAGTAAGATCTTTTACAGAAGATTACAGAAGATAAATCAAAAACAAAAATACCACCGCCGGGATCATTTGAAATCCCTCTGCGATGGTATTTTTAAATAGCTCTTCAATCATTTCACTTCAATATCTCCGACATGATTCGTCACTGTCAATGACGGGCCTCCGCTCTCGCTGCTCTGCTGCGAGTAGCTTCTTCCCTCATCATTTCCGAAGATCTCAACTTCACCGAGATCTGTCGAAAGATCAATTGCGTACCTGCTTCTCTCATCAGCAAGTTCCACTTCGACATCCCCCATGCCGGCGCTCACCCGCAGGTCAGCGAATGCGCTGCGCTTCACATCGATGTCACCTGTATCCAATGTGATCGTTCCGCTGCCGAGCGCTGAATCATTCACATTGAGATCTCCTGTATTCAGTGTGATTTCCGTGGAACCAAACGCCGCATCCGTTATATCGATATCACCGGTATTTCCGCTGATTACCGCTTCCGCAGCTGCAAGCTGTGCGATTTCCATGTCGCACACATCAATCCGGCTGGCGAATTTCTCCAGCTTTGTACCGGAAGGAAGCGTCACGTCCAGCTTTGCGCCGTTTTTCCCGAATCCGAAGAGATTAAAATGGTTTCCGGCTTTGCCGCGCTGCGTGATCGTCAGCGTCCCGTTGTCCAGCGAAATTTCGGGTTTCAGATTTTCATTTCCCCCATATGCAATTTCCAGCTTCTCTCCCGTACGGAATCTTACATCCATCACTTCAGAATCCACTGCAACTGCTGTTACTTCTCCATCCTGCTGAAAGATCGTTTCCGTTTTACGGGTAATACTCTTGTCCAGCCGCATCCCTGAAAAGCCGCCGGTGTGATACAGCATCCCGCCAATGATACAGCCTATGGTTATCAGGGTGATGATGATAAGATAAATGTTCTTTTTCATGACGCCTGCCTCCTCGCTCTGTAAATATCCTGCGGCATCTCATCTGCCTGCCGGGCCGCGTGATGCCCCTGTCGCCGCGTTCTCCAATGACTCATCTGCCTGCCGGGTCGCGTAATGCCCCTGTCATCAGATTCCCCGGCATCTCAGACTCTCCGGGTTCCCAGTGTACGCTTGATCAGCGTCTCCACAATTGCCGCGACCGGCCAGATGATCCAGGTAAATCCCCAGCGGAATGTGAGGAAGCTCCAGATCAGGTAAATGCAGGTGATTGTGGGCCAGTAGACGGACATGACAGCACCCACGGTGTTATTTTCATAATACACATCGTCATCTTCGCCGCTGCCGCGGTAGGTGCTTCCGACCGTGCCGGATGCATTCAGATTCAGCAGTTTATTGTATGCATCCGTGCGCTGTGAAACGCTTACAATCATCAAGACTCCGATTCCGACAAAAACGAAAATCAGTGCGGCGGAAAAGCCCATCACGAGGCCGGTCGCGCGGTCCAGAATTCCCATTACAGACACAGGAACCACCGAAATAATGCAGAGAATTACGCCGACTGCCAGGAAGATCGCCCGCGTGCTCCGGAAATTCTCCCGCTGCTCATTGACCCATGCCGCTGTCCCGTAATCAATGCGGCACTGCCGCTTCTGAATCTCGCTGTGCCGGCTCATGCGCACGGAGCTGTAAATGAAAAGTCCGACGCCTGCGGCAACTAAGATGAACAGCATTGCCGTAGTGACCGCCTCTGCCAGCGGACTGTTCAGTTCGGCAACTGCTGCGGCCGGTGCCGGACTGCAGATACAAAGCAGCACACCGAGTCCTGTCAGAAATCCTGTGCGGCTGGCATCCGCGATGTAATCCCGTGCCTCCTCCTGCGATAACAGCGGTGCTGCTTCCGGTCTGTCTGCCCGCAGAATTTCCTCGATTCCCAGTGCTTCTGCGACTTCTTCCAGGTTGCCGAATTCTGAAATCACGATGCCGACCGCTTCATTTTCTGCTTTCCCTTCTTCGATCAGCTCCGTATATTTATCCTCCATCATCTGGCCGAGTTCATATTTGGCCTTCAGTACCTCCGGCGTATTCGGAAGCGCTGCAAACATTGATTCAAGATAGTTTTTGATTGTTTCCATCTTCCCGTCCTCCATCATGACAGTGCCATTTTTTCTGTCTTCTGTTCATCCGAAGCCGTCACCTTACGTACTTCGTATTTTTCCGCGTTCTTCCGATGCTTACTCCAGATCCAGAATAAACCGCTCCACAACTTCCTTCGTCAGCTGCCACTCGGCACATTTTTCCTGATAATACTGCCGGCCGCTTTCTGTGATTTTGTAATAAGTACGCCGCTTTCCGTTCTCTGCGGTCTGGTAAAATGATTCGATATATCCGTTCTTCTCCATCCGGGTAAATGCAGAGTAGAGCGTCGTCTCCTTGATCACATACTTCTCTTCTGACAATTCCCGGATCCTGCGGGAAATCTCATATCCGTAGGAAGGAGCATCCAGCAGAAGATACAGGATAATCGTATCATTGTAGCCGCGAATGACATCACTGCTGATATTCATATGCATCACCTTCTTTTTACTTTCGCCTGTTCCATCGCGATCTGCCGATGCTGTGTCCGGCAGACCTTCACCCGTTGACTGTTTCTCTGTCAATATTTCGTCTGTCGTTACAACGCCTGACATTGCAACGTCTGTCATACTATGTCTGTCCTAGTAAATATAACATACCTGTAAGCAGCATGCAAGTGTTATTTCTAAAATCATAAAAAAAGAAGAAGCCCTGCCGCCATAACAGCAGAAACCTCTTCTCTGTTTTCTTATAAATATTTCAGCAGCCCGGCCGTGTCATCGAACAGATACGCGGGTCGGAGCTTTGTCAGCATTTCCCGGTCCCGGAATCCCCAGGTCACAGCCGCGCAGTCCATGCCGGCATTTTCTGCAGTCTGCAGATCAATTTCCGAATCACCGACATACAGGATTTCATCTGGTTTCAGATGCATTGCACCGGCTGTCTGAAGAACCAGATCCGGCGCCGGTTTGCGCGCCGTTCCGGGTTTCTCACCTGCCGCGAAATCAAAAAGCCCCGGAAACAGCTCATCCGCAAGAATCTGCACTGCGGCATCCGGCTTGTTGGAAATGACCGCCGTCCGGATGTTCCTCCGGTGCAGTTCTTCGAGAAGTTCCAAAATCCCCGGGTAGGGCACTGTATGATCATTACAGTGCTGCTCATAGTACGGCTGGTATACCGTGCGGATTCTGCAGATTTCCTCCGGCTCCCGGATTTGCTTTACATCCTGCTCTGAATCCGGGACTGATTCCGGTTCCGACTCCTGAACTGCCGCCCGGCACTTCCCTTTTTCCGTGTCACTGTATTCCTCTCCACAGTCTGTAGAACTTCCGGCATCTTCCGGCTCTGCCTCCGTATCGATCCGGATCAGATCGGCCGCCTTCATCCCCGGATTATCCTCCAGCGCCAGTGCGCGCCGGATCGCGACGCGGATTCCGCTGCCGAAGAAATTTCTGACGGTTTCCATTGTATAATCATGCCGGTGGCCGGTCTGCTCCATTGCATAATTCAATGCGATTGTCAGATCTTTCAATGTATTCAGGACGGTTCCGTCCATATCAAAAAATACTGCTTTGTATTTTCTCAATCTGTTTAATCCTTAAAGTACATAAAACGGCTGTTTCTGTTTTCAGCCAAATATCGTTTCACATTTTGCAAGTGCCGATGCGATTACCGCATCCATATCGTAATACTTGTACTCACCCAGCCGGCCGCCGAAGATAACCTTTTCTTCCTTGTCCGCCAGTTCTTTGTATGCAGTGTAAAGTGCACCGTTTTTCTCATCATTCACCGGATAATACGGCTCATCGCCCGGCTTCCACTCGGAACTGTACTCACGGCTGATAACCGTCTTCGGCAGATCATTTCCCTCTGCATCCTTGCCGAATTCAAACCATTTATGCTCGATAATGCGTGTCCACGGCGTCTCGCGATCCGTGTAGTTAACCGCTGCATTTCCCTGGAAATTCGGCTGATCCAGCACTTCATTTTCGAACCGGACAGAACGGTATTCGAGTGTTCCGAGACGGAACCCGAAGTATGCGTCAATCGGGCCGGTGTAAACCACCTTCTCCGCCAGGGCATCCAGCGCCTCTTTGTCTGCGAGATAATCTGTATTCAGGCGCACCTCTATGCCGTCCAGCATGTTGGCGACCATCTGCGTGTAGCCGCCGACCGGGATTCCCTGATAGAGTGCATTAAAATAATTGTTGTCAAATGTCAGACGCACCGGCAGACGTTTGATAATAAATGCAGGAAGCTCCGTGCATGGTCTTCCCCACTGTTTTTCCGTATAGCCCTTTACAAGCTTCTCATAAATATCCGTTCCGACCAGACTGATCGCCTGCTCTTCCAAATTTTTCGGTTCGGTAATACCGGCTGCGCGGCGCTGCTCCTCAATCTTTGCCGCTGCCTCTTCCGGCGTCACGACACCCCACATTTTATTAAAAGTGTACATGTTAAACGGAAGCGAATACAGCTCGCCGTGATAATTTGCAACCGGCGAATTGGTGAACCGGTTGAATGTCGCAAACTGATTGATATACTCCCATACATGCTTCAGATTCGTGTGGAAAATATGCGCGCCGTATTTGTGCACATGGATTCCCTCGATCTGCTCTGTGTAAACATTGCCGGCGATGTTCGGGCGCTTGTCAATCACCAGAACAGATTTTCCTGCCTTCTTTGCTTCGTGCGCAAATACTGCGCCGTAGAGGCCGGCGCCGACCACGAGATAATCGTACATTTTCTGTCTCCTTTTCTGTCCATTCATCATATTTATCCCCGGGCTGCCGGACTGTTTTCATCTGCTCCAGTTCAGCAACCCGCCATGTCAGATATCCATCTGCCCTCCGTCCGGCGCTGCTTCGGTCAGATTGCCATTTCCCTTCCGTCCGGCGCTGCTTCGGTCAGATTGCCATTTTCCTTCCGTCCAGCGCTGCTTCGGTCAGATTGCCATTTCCCTTCCGTCCAGCGCTGCTTCGGTCAGATTGCCGCTGCCGTCATAGACAAGTTTCAGCGAGAAAAACGGCCGCTCCTCATCCAGCAGCCGGAAGAAAATCTTATCCCCTTCCCACAGCTCCAGCTCATTGATCTTCGCTTTCTCAATCCAGACCAGCTCACCCTCGTCACATTCAATCATACTGCCGGTAAATCCATCAGCTGTAAACAGCGACATGTATTCCGTCACACCGTCGCCGGATACGAATGTCACAATCCCTCGGTAACGCCAGGATGTCAGCGTCAGGCCGGTCTCCTCCTTCACCTCGCGAAGCAGGCATTCCTCCGGGCTTTCATCCGCCTCAAAGTGTCCGCCGACGCCGATCCATTTGTCTTTGTTGATATCATGCTCCTTCTTTACGCGGTGGAGCATCAGATATTTTCCATCCTGCTCAATGTAGCAGAGCGTACTTAATCCAACCATATTTTCTCCAGTTTTCTCTATTCAATCAAAGAACCAGCTCCATCCCTGTCTTCTGCACACCCAGTCCACAAGCCTCATAGAACTTCTTCGCGCTGTCATTTCCTTCCCAGACATTCAGTGTAACATTATAGAAGTTTCTTTCCCTCGCCCAGGCGACGACATATTCATAAAGCACTTTCCCGATGTGTTTGCCGCGCAGCTCTTCATCGACACACAGATCGTCAATATAAAGCTTCCTGATATCGGTCAGGATATTGTCATTGATATGCTGCTGAATCACGCAGAACGCATACCCCATCAGCACATCATTCTCATCAACCGCCGCGAAAATCGGGCGCTGATCGTCCCGGATGATCTCCAGTAACTCTTCGTCCGTATACTTTCTGCAATCAGCCTTGAACAGATCAGGCCGCGCATTGTGATGCACCATCAAGACCTGGCTGAGCAGTTCATCGATGCGGGGAAGATCCTTCTCTTCGGCTCTTCTGATGTTCATTTCTTGTTGTACTCCTTGTATTTCTGGATTGTGGGGGCGGGTGAATCTTCCGTTTTGCCCGGTTTTGCATGCCCCCGGCACCTTTCTTCCGGATCTCGGGGCGGGTGAATCTTCCGTTTTGCCCAGTTTTGCATGCCCCCGGCAACTTCTTTTCGGATCTCGAGGCGGGTGAAACTACCGTTGTTCCTGATTTTGCATGCCCCCGGCACCTTCTTTTCGGATCTCGGGGCGGGTGAAACTACCGTTGTTCCTGATTTTGCATGCCCCCGGCACCTTCCTTCCGGATCTCGGGGCAGGTGAAACTACCGTTGTTCCTGATTTTTCATGCCCCCGGCACCTTCCTTCTGGATCTCGGGGCAGGTGAAACTACCGTTGTGCCTGATTTTATATGCCCTGCCGGGAACTTTGCTTCAAATCATCGTCTCGGGCCGCACTGCCTGATCAAACTCCTCCTCTGTCAGCAGTCCCAGTGATACGCACGCCTCTTTCAGCGAGATGTTTTCGCGGTATGCCTTCAGGGATGTCTTTGCCGCGTTCTCGTATCCGATGATCGGATTGAGGGCTGTGACCAGCATCAGGGAATTGTGCAGATTCGCCGCCATCTGTTCTTCGTTTGCCTGAATGCCGACGAGGCAGTGATCAGTGAAGGAACGGATTGCATCGGAGAGCAGCCGGACGGACTGCAGGAAGTTGTATGCGATCACCGGCATAAATACGTTCAGCTCAAAGTTGCCCTGAGATGCTGCAAATCCAATCGCAGCGTCGTTTCCCATGACCTGTACTGCAACCATGGTCATGGCCTCGCACTGGGTCGGATTGACTTTACCCGGCATGATTGAACTGCCCGGTTCATTTGCCGGAATGGTAATCTCCGCCAGTCCGCAGCGCGGGCCGCTCGCCAGCCAGCGCACATCATTTGCGACCTTCATCATGTTGGCTGCCAGTGCCTTCAAAGCGCCGTGTGCAAATGTGACGGCATCCTTGGATGTCAGTGCGTGGAATTTGTTCGGCTCGGTCACGAACGGCTTGCCTGTCAGCTCAGAGACAGCCTTTGCCACCTCTTCGCCAAATTCCTTCGGCGCGTTGATGCCGGTGCCGACCGCCGTGCCGCCCAACGCCAGCTGAGACAGATGCGGAATGGCTGATCCGATCAGACGTCTGCCTTCTTCCAGCATTGCGCGCCATCCGCTGATTTCCTGTGAAAATGCAATCGGGGTTGCATCCATCAGATGCGTGCGGCCGCTCTTGATCACGCCCTGATGTGCCTCTTCCAGCTTTTTCAGCACTTCAATGGCATGGTCAATTGACGGATACAGCTGCTGCTCAATCTCTGTCACGGCTGCGATATGAATTGCAGTCGGATAGGTGTCATTGGAGCTCTGGGACATGTTGACAGTGTCATTCGGATGCAGCGGCTTCTCCACCTCGAACTGCAAGCCGGATTCTGCCGCGATCTCATTTCCGCGGTTTGCGACAACTTCATTAACATTCATATTGGACTGTGTGCCACTGCCTGTCTGCCAGACCACCAGCGGGAAATTCCCTTCCAGTTTACCTTCAAGGATCTCGTCGCAGACCTGGCTGATCAGTTCCATACGCTGCTCATCCAGCTTACCCAGACGGCAGTTTGCAATCGCAGCAGCCTTTTTCAACACTGCAAATGCGCGGATGATTTCCGCCGGCATTTTCTCCGTTCCGATTTCAAAATTCTGATAACTCCGCTGCGTCTGCGCACCCCAGTATACATTCGCCGGGACCTTCATCTCGCCCATAGAGTCATGTTCGATTCTGTATTCCATCCTGTTCCTCCTTCTGTGCCGGGGATCATTTGCTTTCCCTTCGCGGAGCCGCAGACAAATATATGTTCAACGGCGAATCCCTCCTGAGCCGGGGATCATCTTTCCGCCTCTTCCCTTCGCGGAGCCGCAGACAAATATATGTTCAACGGCGAATCCCTCCTGAGCCGGGGAACATATATTTGTCTGCAGCTCCACAACCACTTTCTTTTTCCCGCCCTATTCTAGCATGGAATCTGCTGAATGACCAGAAAAGACGTGTGTAATGACGCAAAAAAGATGCACGGCTGTTTGTTTCCGTGCATCCTGCTGTTAACCTGTTTATGTTTTTATTATCCGTTCTTTTATCAGATTCAGGGTACCGGTTCTGATGTATTACCGGCTCAGTCTCCCGCTCCGGAATCTGCGGCAGCTTTTTACTCCGCCGCTTCAGAAGCAGAATCAGCAGCAACATCACCGCTCTGGGCGTCTACTACGCCATCTCCGCTTTCGACATCAGCGCCAGTATCTGCATCTCCGGCTTCCTCTGTGTTTTCGCCGTTCTCCGCAGCTTCTGCCTCTGCCTGCGCATCCTCGACGCCGATCAGACTGCATACTGTAATCTCATAACGCTCCGGATTTTCTGCGACATCCGCGCTTTCAATCTCAATCTCGCCGCTGGCGATCTGATCTATCAGCGCAGTCTTCTCCGCCTCGGTGAAACTCTGGAACTGTCCTTCTTTCAGCTGCAGTGTGACGCCGCCCTCTGAAAGGCCGAAGAAATTCTTCTCGCCGCCTTCCAGCTTTCCTTCTTCCAGCGCTTTGAGTGCGAGCTGTACGACATTGATGTGATTGATACCGGATGCGGCAATAATGTTGTCGGCTGCATCCAGCTGGTTGATATCTGCCGTGATCACCTTTCCGCCGAACTGCGCGGCACTCTCCGGTCCGATAAATTCCGGACCGCTGCCACAGACGCAGATCAGTTCACAGCCTTCCTGAAACCAGCTTCCGATATCCGAGACAAGCGTCGGGCTGATCGCGTTGGATGTCGTCAGACGATACCGGATCTCCACTTCGCCGTCTGTGTAACCCATCGCTTTTCCGGCAGCCTCTGCTCCCTGGATAAATCCGGAGCCATATTTTCTGTCATCTTCACCGGCACTGCCGCCCAGAAATCCGATTTTCCGGTATCCTTCTGAGACCGCGGCATATCCGGCCAGAAATCCTGCTTCCTGCCGGTTGCACATCACACTGAATGTATTTCCGCGGATCCGGGTTTTTCCGGAACCGCTTCCATTGGTCGGAACCTCATCAATCAGAACAAATTCCGTATGGTTTTCCCGCTGCTGCAAATCATAGACAGCACTTGCCATCTCATCGCCGACACATACGATTACATTTGCGCCCTCATCGATTGCATTCATCATTGCAATCCGCGCACCCGCTGCCGACGGATCAGGTGTATAGATAGAAGCCTCTGCGCCGCTTTCTGCCGCATACGCGGAAACGCCCTGCCAGATCTCCTGGCAGACTTCATAGTCGGAACCGGACTCCGTGTTGCCGACAAATACGATCTTACGTGTTTCATCGCGGCTCCCGCAGCCGGCTGCCGCCATGGCCGAAACACCGATCAGCATAAACAGAGCAATCCGCCCTGCAATACTCTTCAACATTTTCTATTCTCCCCTTTTATGAAGCAAATCCTGTTCTGCCGGGATCGCCAGGGCCCCTCTGCCCGGCCTGTGCAATGCGCCTGCGCGTTAAGACAATCCCGCCTTGTGCAATGCACCTGCGCGTGTTCCGCTTACCTGCAGGATCCCGCTCAACAGAAACATTTTCCAAATAAAATAGCTCCCGAATCGGGAGCAGAATCACCAAAGAAACCGTCACAAAATACACGGGCCCCTCTTCCCGATTTTGACGATTATCCCCTACGATTCATTTATACTCCAAGTAACAGTATACAAAACAAGTTTCATAAATGTAACCCCACAATAAAAATAATTTATTTTGATTGTATTAAGTTTTTGTAACACTTTTTTCAGGGGCATTGTGTTATACTTTCCAGCATGAGCAGAACGAAACAAAAAAATTTCTGGACACGTACGCCCGTGATTGTGATCGCGGCATTTATCTGCGGCTTCCTGTGGGGCAGCGCATTTCCCTGCGTCAAAATCGGCTACCGCCTGTTTTCGGTCGCGGCGGATGACACGGCCTCGCAGCTGCTGTTCGCCGGGATCCGTTTTACGCTGGCCGGCGTCCTGGTAATCCTGTTCGGCAGCATCGGCGAACGCCGCCTGCTGCTCCCGGCCGGGATTCCGGCAGGCAGTCCGGTTCCGGCATACAGCGGACACAGCTCCGGTACAAATCGAGCACGCAATCGGATTCTGGATCCGATCCCGACGCACAACGGACTCAGCAGTGCATCAGGCAGCGGCAAATCTGCCGGCCGGATCAGCCCGGATTCCATCAAAATGATTATCATCCTGTCGGCATTCCAGACGATCGGACAATATTTCTTCTTTTACATCGGTATGGCACATGCATCCGGTGTGAAGGCTTCCATTACAGAGGCTTCCTCCACATTCTTTGCGATCCTGATCGCAGCGCTGGTCTTTCACACCGAAAAGCTGAACTATCGGAAAATCATTGGCTGTCTGGTCGGATTTGCAGGCGTTCTGGTCATCCTGATTCCCGGAAATACACTGGATTTCCACGTCAGCTTCAACGGAGAAGGATTCATCCTGATCTCCACACTGATGTACGCCATGTCATCATCGGTAATGAAACAGTACTCCCGCCGGGAGGATACTTTCGTCCTCTCCGGATACCAGTTTATCTTCGGCGGTATCGTACTGACCGCTGCAGGTGCACTCATGGGCGGCCATCTGTCCGGGTTTACCCCGGCTTCCACGGCTCTGCTGCTCTACATGTCATTTATTTCAGCAGCAGCCTACACCCTCTGGAGCATCCTGCTCCGGCACAACCCCGTCAGCCGGATCGCAGTCTTCGGTTTCATCAACCCGGTCATGGGCGCTATCCTCTCCGCGCTTCTGCTCGGCGAACAGAACCAGGCCTTCAGCGTATACGGCCTGCTCTCACTTGTCCTCGTGACAGCCGGCATTGTCATCGTCTACCGGCTCGGGGAGACAGGGGACGGTTCTCTGTCTCCTTCCTGATTTCGGCGAGTGAGTGAGTCAATGAGTCAGCGGGGACGTTTCTCTCTGACTCATTGCTCACCCTGTTCCGGATGATTATCCTGCATAAAAAAAGGCGACAGAGAACCGTCCCCTGTCTCCTTCGAAAAATCACCCTTGCAGTCGCACGGGCGATTTGTTACAATCAGTTAAGCATTCTTAAGGAGACGTAGCGAAGTGGTCATAACGCGGCGCACTCGAAATGCGTTTACCGGTTCATCCCGGTACGGGGGTTCGAATCCCTTCGTCTCCGCTGAATAAAGTCTGCATGCCGACATCGCATGCAGACTTTTTCTTTTTGACAGACACGCTGCACCCGGCAACGTGTTCTTCATTCCTTCCGGGAAACTGAAACCGTATCTGCTTCTTACCGGCGGTGCCGCTTTTTATAATCCCTGCGGATGGGTGCAAGCAGTTCCTCGTCATCGAGCATTTCCTCCATGGCCTCTGCCGATGCAGACATCCGCGCGAAGCTTACCGCATTTGACATGACTTCAAAGTTCAGTCTGGTTCCCTTTGCATCGTGCTCGTAGCGCACTGCGCGATTCGGACTGATCCCGAAGCTGCCGGCCACAGAAACCGCATCAATATTGGCGCCGAGGAACAGGAACTCCCAGTGATATTTTTCCTTCTGATGCTCGATCATCCGGCGGACTTTCTCGTAATTATATCTGCGGCTTGCGTTTTCCATTCCGTCCGTGGTGATGATGAACAGTGTCTTTTCCGGCACATCTTCCTCTCTGGCATATTTATGAACATTTCCGATGTGATGAATTGCCCCGCCGACGGCATCCAGCAGCGCCGTGCAGCCGCGCACGTAGTACTGTCTGTCATTCATCGGCTCAACCTTTCTGATATCGGTTCTGTCATAGATGATTTCTGTCACATCGTCAAACAGGACGACCGATACAAGTGCCTCCCCGTCTTCCTTTTTCTGCTTTTCAAGCAGTCCGTTGAATCCCCCGATTGTGTCTGCTTCCAGACCGGACATGGATCCGCTTCTGTCGAGAATAAAAACCAGTTCTGTTAATCCTTTTTTCATTTCTGACCTCTCTTTCTGCCGCAGAGCTGTGTTTCATCTTTTGTGAGGTCAGTATAGCAGACGTACATGCAAAAACGGTCGCCTGCCGGGCGACCGTTTCCTGTGCGCGATCAGAGATCGCAATTTACCCATTTACTCCTCTGTCTCCTGCTGCCCGATCAGACTTTCCAGCGTCTCAAACAGAGTGTCCGGCTGCACCGGCTTGGACAGATGCGCATTCAGGCCTGCCTGCAGGCTGCGCTGCACATCTTCGTCAAATGCATTTGCCGTCAGTGCAATAATCGGTATGTTCTTTGCATCTGCTCTGTCGAGTTCGCGGATCCTGCGGGTTGCCTCAAGGCCGTCCATCTCCGGCATCCGCATATCCATCAGAATTGCGTCATAACTGCCTTCCGGACTGGCTTCAAATTTCTCAACAGCAATCCGTCCGTTCTCTGCCAGATCTGCCGTGACGCCGCGCATCTGCAGCACCATCTCGATAATTTCCGCGTTGACCTGAACATCCTCAGCGAGCAGGATTCTGCGGCCGGTCAAATCGGTTTTCTTCGCCACACCTTTTCCTGCAAGATTCTTCCGCTGCATGGCGGAGCGGAATTCCTCCATGACCGCTGCCGCAAACAGCGGCTTCGCAATAAAGCTGTCCACGCCGGCCTGGATGGCTTCATCCAGAATATCATCCCACTTATATGCTGTCAGAATGATAATGGCAGATTCATTTCCGATGATACTGCGGATCCGCCGGGTGGTCTCCACGCCGTCCATTTCCGGCATCTGCCAGTCGACCAGAATCAAATTGTAAGGCGCGTGACGCGCGTGACGCAGACGGACCATTTCCACCGCCGCCGCACCGGAATCCGCAATCTCCGCCGCAATGCCGACTTTTTCCAGCACAAGCCGGGCATGCTCGCAGGCAACCGGATCATCGTCAACGATCAGCACCGTCATTTCGCCCGGATGGATCTCCTGTTCCGGCGTCTGCGTACTTCCGGTCACATCATCAAGCGTCACATTGACTGTGAATGTCGTTCCTTCTCCCTTGGTACTCTCGACCTCGATCGTCCCGTTCATCATCTCCACGATACTCTTAGTAATCGCCAGACCGAGGCCGGAACTTCCGTACTTGTTTGTCGTGGAACTGTCTTCCTGTGCAAAGGTGTCAAAGATATGCGGGATAAATTCTTTGCTCATGCCGATGCCAGTATCAGAAATGGTAAACTGCAGTGTCGTTTTCCCTTCAAACTGCGCTTTCCGCTCTACCTGTAAGTTGACCTTTCCGCCGACCGGTGTGAATTTCACTGCATTTCCGAGAATATTGATCAGTACCTGGCGCAGCTTCATGTTGTCGCCGATGTAATAGTCATCGACCTCGCCGTTAATATAGCACTGATACTCCAGACCCTTGTCGCTGCACTGGCTGCTGAACATGGTATTGACCGCCTCCAGAAGTCTGGAGAAGGAAAACTCTTCGTTCCGCAGAATCATACGTCCGGATTCGATGTGGGTCATGTCGAGAATATCATTGATCAGGTTGAGCAGATGCTCCGCCGAATCTCCGATTTTTACCAGATATTCTCTGGTTTTCTCCGGCGTCGCCGGATCGCTGAGCGCGATATTGTCCAGACCGATAATGGCATTCATCGGCGTGCGGATCTCATGGCTCATGTTAGACAGGAACGCGGTCTTCGCCCTGCTGGCCTCTTCGGCGGCATTGAGTGCGTCGCTCAGCGTCTGGTTCTGCTGAATACTCTTGCGGGTCTCGGCGTCCACATCCGCGAAACATGCGCCCACATGATTGACATCCCGCCCTGCGGGTTCATTTGGATCCTTCATTGCCGCAAAGCGAACGGTCTCGTATGTCTCTTTCCCATGGCGCGTTACCATGTAGGTATAAGAAATCACGTTGCTCTTCCGCAGCCCCGCCCGGACCGCATCCGGCTGGATAAATGCAAGAAATGTCTCCAGATAAGGTTCGGTAATGTACTGGTTTGCGTAAGCTGTGACGGACGGAAGGTATTTGAATTCCTCCCCGACCTTGAATCCGGTCCCGTCCAAGTCGCCGTGGGCCTGGTAGCAGACGCCGTCGTCCGTCTCAAGATTCAGATAATACACGCTCCAGTAGTCCGAAGATAATGCCGTAATCATCCGGCTCTGCTGTTCCGTCTGACGCTCTTCCGCCAGCAATTTCTCCTGCAGCTCCAGACGGTGTTCCAGTTCCTCCTGCTTGACGCGGTTTTCGGTATCCGCTGTCTCCTTCTCAAGCAGCAGACGGCTGTTCCGCTTTGTCTGGGAAATAATAAACCCGAACATGATCAGCATTGCTGCCACGGTCAGAACGGACTGCATGATACTGCGCCGGACCGTTCCGTCGGAAATGGCACCGATCCGGTCACTGATGACGCTTTCCCGGATCAGATAAGTCAGCTGCAAATCTGTGCCGCTCACAGGGATATAGGCCAGCGTCTCCCGGATGCCGTTGTAGGTAAAGGATACGACGCCTCTGGTTCCGTTCTGAAATTCCCCGACAAACTGGTCGTAGGAATACGGATTTTCAAACACCGCAATCTTCATGGCATCCAGCAGATTGTCTTCTTCTGCGAGACCGCCCAGCACGGCATTGGTCAGCGCCGTTCCGCTGTCCGTATAAATATTACAGAAGGTCGCGTCGCCGGTATTGGTTGTCATGGAAACGCCGGCGAGCATGTCATCCATGTCAATGGAAATGAAGCAGACTGACAGCGTTTCATCCTGAAAGGGAATCTCGACCGGAACTGCAATGACAACCCGTCTGCCGGTATCCGCCTGATCAATGATGGAGATCTCCGGCTCAGAAAGCGTCCGGTAATCAAATGTGTAATCAGAAATATTGGAATCCATTCCTTTGGAGGAATAGATCCGGCCCTCTGTATCGACAAATGCGAACTTATCCAGCTTCAGCAGCTGTTTCATGCGGGTCTGGTAGTCCTCCATGTGCGCTTTGTCGCTCAGATCTTCCTCTGTCATCAGATCAATGGCAATCTGCACGGTCTGAATCTTTTCCTGCAGATTGTTCTCAACGACCTGTTCCCGGCGGCCGGCAAGCTCATCCAGATACAGCAGGCTGACCTCACGCACAGCCTCCTCTGTATCACGTCTCGCATAGCGTCCCATCCAGATCGTTCCCGCAACCAGTATGACTGCAATAACCAGACTTCCGATCACCGCGATGCGGGTGGTATTATTGTTTCTGACTTTGTTCACGTTACTCAATTCCTCCCGGCATATCATCCGTTTCGCGTATATTCAAGTCCCGTCCCTGCGGAACAAATCTAACTATGATTCTGTTATTATACCACGTTTTCTGCGCAGATGGAGTGCTAAACAGGGTCTATTGGATCTGCATTGTCCCGTCTGCATTGAATAATATGACAAAACACAGGATCATAAACAAAAGGCTCCCGCACTGCACATGAAAATCAGTGCGGAAGCCCTGTCAGTCACAGCAAAAAATCTGTCGTCACCCGGCTCCACCGGTATTTGGCAAGATCCACCCTGCCGTCCGGACAGGGAATTCCGTCCGCTTCGAGCAATTCAATCTGGCGGTTCTTTCCGCCAAAAGCAAATGCCGGGGAGACTTCTCCGTTCCGGTTGACGACCCGGTAGCATGGAATTCCGTCCGGATCCGGATTGGCATGCAGTGCGTAGCCGACCACACGGGCCCAGCGGCGGTTTCCCGCAAGCGCGGCAATCTGCCCGTATGTCGCGACAGTTCCCCGCGGGATCTGCCGGACAACTTCATATATTTTTGCAAATGCGCCGCTTCCGTGCGCTGTCTCTTCCTGACACATTCTTACAGATCCCTCCTCTGATACTGCTGTACGCGGATCCGTCCGTTGTGGATGCTGTCCCTGAAGAAATCTTTCACGGAACAGCCCGCCCTTCCCGAGGATGCACATGCACAGGCGCATGCACAGGAGGACGCACAGGCACAGGACGATGCACACGCACAGGAAGACGCACAGGACGAGTGATGGGAACCTCCCGAACGGGAAGAATGAGACGAATGCGAGGATGACCGCGGCCGGCTGACCGGTACATTGATCACGTTGACACGGATAAACGTATTCGGTGCATTTCCGTACCGGTACGTTCCCCGCTTCGTATATTTCTCAGGTTCTTCGATCTGGTCCTCTTCTACAACCTCTTTGCTTTTAATCATACTGCGTCCGCAGTAGGCACATTTATCCTTGCCATCCTCCCGCACGGCGCCGCAGCCCGGGCAGCTTTCATAATATTCGATCTTCGTGCGCGTGATCTTCTTTTTGGTCTGCGGCTGTGCGGACGTGCCGGTGCCGAATCCGGTGCCGCCGGCAATCCAGCGGATAAATTTGTACAGTGCAATGAACGGCGCAGCAATGAAACCAAGAAAAATCACAATTCCAATGAGGATCCCGATGCCTTCCGCAATGCTGTACCCGCCGCTTTCACTCTCATAACTGCCGTCATAGCTATCTTCGTAGTCTCCGCCGCTGCCGCCGGCCTGCCGCTCCGGGACAAAACCAAACGTATCATTCGGGTAGACGACAGAAATGGTATACTTCTCGCCGGCTGACAGCGATGTCTCAAAGACCAGATACCCGTCATCCTGCAGGCAGTCCGGCTGCCACGCACCTGCATTCTCCGCATTCCAGCGGATGGTAAGCTGATCAACATCCATGCCGTCAAACCATGCGGGCGTGAAGGTATAGACAGATTCCCCTTCCACCCACTTATCGATCTGATACATATGGTCCTGTTTCATAGAGAAATCAACGCTGACAATCTCATCTTCCCCGTAACCACGGTCCAGGTAAATCGCCAGCGAGCTGCCATTGTCTTCGATGTAATCAATCGTATCACTGATGGGCTCAATGTCTTCGTGAAAGCTGTTCGGCACGCCGAGGTCGATCCATTCCAGCTCACCGATCGAGTCGTCCAGCACCTCCCATTCAATGTGGTAATTCATGTTGAGCGAGGCGTCGTCATTTACATCAACGGTGATGGTAAAATCACGGATTTCATCGGTTGCATCAGCCCTGGCCGGGACAGCCGCAAAACAAACCCAGACCAGCATAAGACACACAACAGACAGGCATGCAGTCAGTTTCCTGATCCGTGCACGTCTCTTCAGAACGTTTCCGGCCGGCATCTTCCTGTGCCGGCGATTCCTGTTTTTCTGATCCCTGATCATGTGGTTCATCAGCAATACCTCCTCAGCGGACATTTCCCGGTCATTTCAGATGAATATTCCCTTCTGGCCGCGCAGGCTTCACTTTCCCAGATCGCTGTCCAGTCATCGCAGAGCAGATTGCCCAGCGGCTTGTCTGACAGCCAGCTCTGGCAGGGCACGACATTCCCGGCCGGCGTAACTGCCATATTGGACAGGCACGCACCGCAGGAAGGCGACGGGATATTTAATTCGTCAAATACTTCCTGTCCGATCCATTCCGGCGAGGTAAATGCGATTTCCATGCCGTTCGCGTGACAGTATGCGACAGCATCCCGCAGAATCGCCTCAAGCTCTTCACCGGTCAGCTGCAGATGTTCCGACGCCTCGCCGGCTGCATTACCGGTCGTAATCATGCCGGAGCAGGTCACATAGATCACGCCCCGCTCATGCAGATATTCGAGTGTCTTCCGGTAATCCCGGTTCCATGTGCAGAGCGGTGTATTGATGCTGACCGACAGCCCCTCTGCCAGCGCATTTTCAATGGCCGCTGCCGTATTCTGAAACTGCTCCGCGCCGACCAGCCGGTTGTGGATATCCGGATCACAGGAGTAGAACGTGATCTGGACACTGTCGAGTTCTGCATCATGCAGCGCGCTGCAGTATTCCTTCGTGAGCCGGATTCCGTTGGTATTCAGCCGGGAAATAAACCAGCGTGCGTCCTTGATCAATTCGATCAGGTCGTCCCGCATGGTCGGCTCGCCGCCGGTAAAGGTCACCTGCGGGATCCCGGCAGCACGGCATTTTGCGAGGATTTCCTTCCAGGATGCTGTCGAGAGTTCCTCCTCGTCAGCCAGTGTCTGCCCAGCCGCATAGCAGTGCACGCATTTCTGATTGCAGTGCCAGTTTCCGTTCTTTGTCATGGCACTGACCAGCAGATCCATCCGGTGCGGCGCATTCATGTATTCCGCATATTCGCCAAGGCTCATATAGTGGACATCTGTTGTAACTTCTTCGCGGTACGCAATCTGCCGCATCGTCTGATAAATTGTCTGAATATCTTCCTGAATCCGTTTTCGTGAGAAGAACGGAATGATCTGCTTCACGTTCTCACAGGTCCGGTCCAGAATGTTTTGAATATCCGTCTCTCCGATCTCTTTCCCGTCGTACCGGTTTGTCTCGCGGATCATCTCCGCCAGGATCACCGCCCAGGCAAAATTGACGGGCACGACATCTGTTCCGTTGATAATTGCGACACTCGGATTGAGGGTGTTCTCCTCATTCTTCGGCGGAATCAGATGAATGCGGATCGCACCCGGTCCGTCCGGATTGAGCGTCGTGTGAAGAACCTCATTCAAAACGGTATCCATGTATGTCTGAATCCGCTTCACCGATTTTGTATTTCTGAATAATTTCGGTACAGAAATCATTTCATCCTCCTGTATCAATTCAGCTGCCCTGCTGTATGTACTACCCTTCTTTTTGAGCGTACCTTTTCAGTACTTAATTGTCAACTCATCAGAATGCTGCTGCAGGCAAAAAGGCCGTCACAGCGGGGGAACTGTGACAGCCTCTTAACTCTCTTCTTAAAACAATTTGTTTATACCGCCTGAATTCCGGCTTCTTTCAGGTATGCCTGTGCCTTCAGTGCGTATTCGAACGGATTGGCGACATCCGGATCCTGTTCGGCTTCCACGGTCATCCAACCTTCATAGCCTGCCTGTCCTAGCACTTCAAATACTGCCGGATAATCTACACAGCCGTCTCCCGGAACTGTAAAGCAGCCCTCCAGAACGCAGCGGCGGAATGCCCATCCTTCCCGCACTGCCTGTTCAAGCTTCTCCGGGCGGATATCTTTCAGATGCACATAGGCAATGCGGTCCGCAAACCGCTCTGCGGCTTTTGCCGCATCCGCACCGGCTACCGTAAAGTGTCCCGTGTCAAAGCAGAGTGATACAAACGCCGGATCTGTATTGTCCATAAGCCGTTCTGTCTCTTCGAATGTCTGAACGACAGTTGCCATATGATGATGATAGCAGAGTGTGAACCCTCTGTCCGACGCAATCTTTCCAAGTCTGTTGAGGCCGCTGCAGAGCTTCTCCCACTCTTCATCATCCGCAACCGGCTTTCTGTCGCCAAACATGGAACAGGTTTCTGCAAACAGGCATCTTGTCACTTCACATACATTGATCATCTTCGCGCCGACTTTCTCCAGAAAATCCAGCTGGCTGATAAACCGCTCCTCATTCGACTCATAGGATTCCGAACAGAGAAAGGATGAAAACCACTGCGACGTAATCTGCATGCCGCGCAAATCCAGCGCCTTCTTTAATACAACCGGATCCGACGGGAATTTTCCGCCGATTTCGGTTCCTTTGTAACCGGCCAGCGCCGCCTCGGAAATCATCTGCTCGAAGGTCCGGTCCCCGCCCAGCTGCGGCATATCGTCATTGGTCCAGTTGATCGGTGCAATCCCCAGTTTTATATTCTTCAGCATCATTTCTGATTCTCTCCTTATCATCTTATAATCGAAACGCCCGCGGCATTTGTATTGCCGCAGGCGCCCTAAATCTACAGTTTTGCGACGATTCTGTCGTTCAGACAATCTTAATCTTTTCGCAGTGTCTCTTTATTCGATTCCCATCTCTGCCTTGTACTCATCAAGGTTGTCAGCTGTTACCAGCAGAGAAGGTGTCTCTGTGTGCTCTTCAAGTGTCTTGCCGTCAAGAACATCGAGGCAAGCCTGGATTGCTGCTTCTGCCTGCTTATTCGGATACTGTGCAACAGTACCTGTAAGTGTGCCCTCTTCGATTGCTGCAAGGTCATCTGAGGAAGCGTCAAAGTCAAATACGCTGATGGAGCCGGTCTTCTTCATCTGGTCGATCGCCTGGATGGCACCCTGACCCATCTCAGCGTTGACTGCCCAGACAACATTGACATCCGGATTTGCATTCAGAACATTCTGCATAACGTTGTAAGCTTCATTTCTGTCACACTTTGCGGTCTGAGAAGCAACTGTCTCAAAGTCCGGAGCCTGATCCTGGAAGCCTGCAAGACGGTCATCAAGTGCCTTTACGCCCGGAACACCTTCCAGATAGCAGATCTTGCCGTCTTTGATGTTCTCTGCAGCATAAGTACCTGCCTGTGCAGCTGCGTCATACTGGCTGATGCCGACGTAGGTCTCAACTTTTCCGCCCTGGTTTGTGAGCTCATCCATATCGATGGTATCATTTACGAGTACAACCGGAATGCCTGCATTGTTAGCCTTTACGATTGACGGAAGCAGTGATGTAGAATCAGCTGCTGACAGGATGATTGCATCAAATCCCTTGACAACTGCGTTCTCAACCATCTGTACCTGTTTCTCGACGTCAGTCTCTTTCTCCGGTGCCTGGAACTCGAGGGTTACACCCTTCTCTTCTGCAGCTGCATATGCACCTGTTTCCATGGTTGTCCAGAATTCATCTGTTTTAGCCTTTACGATATAGGCAATCTTGACATCTCCGTCCTTCTTCTCAACAGATGTTGAGGAAGCTGCCTCACTTGCTGCAGAAGATGCTGCTGCCGGTGCAGAAGATGCTGCACTTGAATCAGAGCTGCTTCCGCATGCTGCCAGCATACTCATGGACATTGCGCCTGCCATAGCGACTGCGATCAGTTTTTTCCAGTTTTTCATAATGTTTCTCCTTTCATATGCCCTTACCGGGTAAATAATGAACTTGTTTAATATCCGGCCGGAATCATTCAGCCAATCCCGGCCGGGATATACCTTTAAATAATTTTCTGTGTACTGCCTGTTATGTTTTATGCTTTCTTCAGTGCGCCGTTTCGGATCGCGTCAGCAAGGACTGCAATCAGGATGACAACACCGATAACCAGCTTCTGCAGGTTTGAGGAAACGTTCAGGAGGTTCAGACCGTTTCTGATAACGATCATGATGATTGCACCTACGAATGTGCCCCAGACTGAACCGGATCCGCCGAGGAGGGATGTTCCGCCGATGACGCAGGATGCAATTGCGTCCATCTCATAGTCAAGGCCTGCTGTAGACTGTGCGGAGTTCAGCTTTGCTGTCAGGATTACGGAAGCTATACCGGCGCAGAGGCCAGAGATTCCGTATGCCATGGTTTTATACTTTGTGACATTGATACCGGAAAGTCTTGTTGCTTCTTCGTTGCCGCCGATGGAGTAAATGTAGCGGCCGAATCTGCGGTATTTCATGATGTAGTAGAACAGGATGTACAGCAGGATCATGAAAATGATCTGAACCGGAATCTGTGTTCCCGGAATGGTACCGGAACCGATGAAACGGAATCCAGCAGAGTAACCTGTGATCGTATTTCCGTCAGCAATTGTATAAGCAGCGCCGCGGGCCATAGACATCATGGCGAGGGTCGCAATCATAGGCTGCAGTTTGAATTTGGAAATCATAATGCCGTTGAACAGGCCGCAGCCAAGTCCGATTGCCAGTGCGGCGATGATGCCGACGATGCTCGGAAGACCAGCTTCGACGATGATCTTACCCATTACGATACCGGTAAAAGCAACGACTGATCCGACTGAGATATCGATACCGCCGGTGAAGATTACAATGTTGACACCGACTGCCAGGACCGCATATACGGTAACCTGCTGCAGAATGTTAATGAAGTTTGCAAATGAATGGAATGCCGGTTCTGCGATTGACAGCAGCACGCACAGAACGATCAGTACGAGCAGTGCCGACATGTTCGATAAATCTATTTTCTTTGTCTTTGCAGCTGTTGTATTCATCTTTATTCTCCTTTTTTATTTTCCGATCCGGATTTTCTTAATCCCGGGAGTTGCTTAATTCATTGTGGTTGCCGCTGTCGCGTATCCTACGACAAGCTCTTCTGTAACATCCTTCATCTGATCACGCTCAATCAGACCGGTGATCTCACCTTCATGCATGACGTAGATTCTGTCGCTGACGCCCATGCATTCCGCAAGCTCTGAGGATACCATGATGACTGCTTTACCATCTTCTTTCAGCTCATTCATGATGGAGTAGATCTCCGCCTTCGCGCCGACGTCAATACCGCGTGTCGGCTCATCGAAAATGACGATGTCCGAATTGGTATTCAGCCATTTGCAGATGACGACCTTCTGCTGGTTTCCGCCGGAGAGGTTTTTCGCTTTCTGCATCAGAGACGGTGTCTTAACCCGCATGGAGTCCGCCAGTTTCTGATTGTTAGCTGTCTCCTTCTTATGATTCAAACCGAACTTTGTCATGGCAGTTGACAAATTAGGGAGGGAAATATTCTGGTTCAAATCAAATTCAAGGATCAGCCCCTGCTGTTTCCGGTCTTCTGTCAGAAGTGCAATGCCCATTTTAACAGCCTGCTCCGGACTCTTAATTACCGTTTTCTGACCTTTGACGAAAACCTCTCCACTGTCGACCGGATCTGCGCCGAATACTGCCCGCATCAGTTCTGTACGGCCTGCACCCATCAGACCATAGAATCCGGTTATTTCTCCGGCTCTCGCATAGAAGGAAACATCCTTCAGTGTGGTATTCTGCTTAAAATTCTTTACTTCCAGCAGGATCTCTCCCGGTTCTACATCAACCTTGGGATAGTAATTGGTCATCTCACGTCCGACCATCAGGGCTACCATCTGATCGATCGTGATTTCTTTCAGGTTCAGCGTGTCGACATATTTGCCGTCACGGAAAATTGTAACCCGGTCACCGATCTGCTTGATCTCCGCAAGTCTGTGGGAAATATATACGATCGCTACACCTTCAGCTGTCAGCCTGTGGATCAGCTCAAAGAGTGCATTTACTTCTTTCTCCGTAAGTGCGGAAGTCGGCTCATCCATGATCAGGATATCGCAGTGGTACGACATGGATTTTGCAATCTCAACCATCTGTTTCTGTCCGACTGTCAGCTTTGAGACCTGGATCTTCTCATCGATGTCTGAATGAATATCATCCAGCAGCTTTCTGGCGTCTGCATTCATTTTCTTCCAGTCGATGTTTCCGGACTTTGTGAGCGGCTGCCGCCCGAGAAACATGTTCTCTGCGACCGTGAGGTTGTCCAGCAGATTCAGTTCCTGGAAAATGATGCCGACACCGCGTTCCCGCTGCTCTTCGACACTCTTTGCAACTATTTCTTCTCCCTTCCAGATGATTGTTCCCGTATAATTGGTATTTACACCGGCCAGCACCTTCATAATGGTACTTTTGCCTGCGCCGTTCTCTCCGAGAAGAACGTGTACCTCGCCGGGTATTGCATTAAAATGAACACCATCCAGTGCCTTAACACCCGGAAATTCTACGGAGATATCGTTCATCTCTACGAGATACTTCGAATTGCTCATATGATGTTTACCTCCTCTTTTTCTCTTGCTTCCCCTTCGTTTCTGCAGCCGGCCTGTCGCTTTCGTTCTTTCGCGGCTGCTGTTTTTCTTTGTTGTACAAAGTATAAGCCGGATCCTGCCATTTTATAACGAGCCGTTCTTTCGGAAAATGCATCAAAAATACGCTCTTTTTTTCTGATGCAGACACAAAAAAAGACACCTGCCGGCACTGTACGGGACAGTTTTTCGACAAGGTGTCTTATTTTTCGATTTCGATTCTGTTTTGATTGCAGATCTTCAGCTCCGCGTCTGCCGGCGCTGCGGATATCCGCTTGCAAAAGGAGCTTCACCTGCGATGCTGTTTTCGGTACTCCTGCGGCGTGAATCCCGTCACTTTCTTAAAGGTCTTGCTGAAATGCCGGTTATCATTGTATCCGACCATCTGCCCGATCTCCCGCACTTTCTCATCTGTATGTTCCAGAAGTTCCCGCGCTCTGTCAATCCGGCAGGACTGAAGATATTCTGAGAACGTGATATTTGTCTCTTTGTGAAAAACATAGCTGAGATAGGTTGTCGTCAGGTGTACGGCTTCTGCTGCATCATTCAGCGAGATGTTATCTGCATAGTTCTTCTGAATATACCGGATCACCATTGCAACACTTTCGCTGTATTCGTTTGTATCCGGCAGCCGCTCTGTACAGGCTGCCACGTATAACCTGACGCGTTCATTCATCTCCCGGAAATGTTTTGGAGCCGGCTGCATCTCCAGCTGGAAAATCCTGTCTGCATTCCGGACCCATGCAATTACAATGGTCTCCTTTGTCTGCTCCTTCATAAATGTCTTCAGTACACTTTCACATGCCTCATGCACAGCTTCGCGGTCGCGTCTGGCGATCATTTCCGGCGCGACGTCCAGAAAATCCTGCGCTTTCTGCGGGAGTGTATTCCCCATGGGCGGTGTCTGCCAGCTGTAAAAAGTAGTTCCCCGGTTATAAAAGGCATGTCCCGTCAGATCTTTTGCCGACTCCCAGCAATTCTGCACATCATTGCTGCAGAACTGCATTTCGCTGATACCGACTCTCAGGGAAACCTCATAATGTCTGTCCGCCTCATATTGAAACATATTGACGTTTTTCTGAAGTATATACTGACGATCCTGCAGGCTTACAGTATCTTTCAACTCAAAAAGCACGGCAAACCAGCCGCCCCGTACATGGACAACTCTGACATTCCTGCATCCCTCAGCTTTTTCTTCACACAGCTCCGCAAAGGACCGGTAAAACTGTTCCCTGTTTTCCAGCGACTGATACGCTGCATTTTCCTCATAATCAACAACCTGCAGTGCAGCGACCGCATCCGGAGCGATTAAATCACTTCTTTCAGAAACACCATCCAGCAGCCGCAGAAGTTCTGCACGCACGGCTTCCGTTTTCCTGCCGGTTCCTTTTTGTGTCATGGCCGGCTCAGATTCTCTGTCTGTCTCTTTCTGTGTCCGGACATGCTCAGATTCTCTGCCTGCTTCATCCCGGAAAATATCAGACAGAACCTCCAGCAGTTTTTCCTCTGATACCTCGTCCTTCAGAATATATTCTTCCGCGCCGAGCCGCATTGATTCCCGGACATAGGCAAAATCATCATGGCAGCTCAAAATGACGATATGAGGATGAAGAGATTCTTCCCGCATCTGCATCAGCAGCTCGATCCCGTTCATCACCGGCATGTCAATATCTGTCAGAACAAGATCAGGAACATGATCCCTGATCATATTCAATGCCTGTCCACCGTCCCGGGCAGGCTCCAGCAGCTCATATCCGTTCTTCTCCCAGTCAATCAGCTGGGCAAGATAACGCCGGACCAGAAAATCATCATCCACAATCAGCACACGTTTCATGATCTTCCCTCACTTACATATTTCTGCAAAAATGTATCTGCTGTCTCTTTCGTTATTACTTCATTGGAAACATATGTTTTTTCCGGGACTTCGGTACCTTCCAGACTGCTGACAGCCTGCAGGAGTGCCGTATAGCCGATTTCGTAACCGTTCTGACTGATCATCGCCAGAATTTTACCATTTTCAAGGGCTGACAGCGCATCGCTCTGCGTATCCATTCCGACCAGCCTGATCTCAGTTCTTCCGGTGGCTTCATTATTCTCCAGCGCTCCCATAACCAGCATGGCACTGGCGCAGAAAACACCTGCAACATCCGGATCCTCCTCTAATATCTCCTGCATGGCTTTGCGTCCGCCTGCCAGAGTCGTTCCCGGAACTTCTTTGACAGATACCACCTGCAGGGATGTATTTTTCTCTATATAGTCTGTAAAACCGCCGGCACGTTTCTGATGCGCCATCTGACTCTGACTTCCGGCAATGACGGCAACTTTTGCATCTTCCGGCAGCGACTCTGCGAGCTTCTCTGCTGCCAGTTCACCTGCATGATAATTATCGGATCCGACATATGGAATTCCCGATCTGCCCCCGCCTTCCTCATCCATATAAAGAAGGGGCGTCCCCTGTTTCTGCAACTCCTTTATATATGGCTGAACCCGGACAGAGTCGCAGGGTGCAAGTATCACAGCATCCGGTTTTGCGGTGATTGCATCCTGTATTATGCGGTTTTGGGTTTCCACATCGTCTTCTTCGTCCGGCCAGAGAACATTCAAATCGACTCCCGACTGCAGAGCCGCCTGATCCAGACCTTCCTCGACAGAAAGCCAGTGCAGCGAATCCATTGCCTTTACAATCGCAATCACCGACGGCCTGTCCGCCTGGACAGTCTGGTCTGAAGCAGGATTTCCACATGCAGATAAGATCAGTGCGGCTGTCAGAAAGATTCCGGTTCGTTTTTTCATGCTGCCCCCTCCAGTGTTATCTTTTTCAGGCCCCTGCGAGACCTGACACAATACCCGGGTCCGTACGGTTCGTCAGATCGTATACGCCTCCGGATCGTCTGTTGCCGGAAACGTAATGATCGCTGTCGTTCCTTTTCCGATGAAGGACCGGTATTCCAGATTGCCGTCTGCTCCGTAATAAAGACGGAGGCGCTCAATAATGTTATGGATTCCAATCCCGTTAAATTTGCTCCTGTACTGCCCGCTGAGCAGACGGTCGAGTTCTTCCTGTGACATGCCCGATCCGTTATCTGCCACTTTGATCTCAACCAGCCCAGATGTCTGCCGAACCGAAATTTTTATCTGGTTGTCTCTTTCTCCGTGATCCAGTCCGTGGAGAATTGCATTTTCTACAAGCGGCTGGATCAGCAGACGCGGCACATAGAATCCTTCTGCACCTGCCTCAATTTCGTATTCTGCCGAAAATGAGTTTTCATACCGGAACTGCTGCAGCATCATATAATTCTGCACCATATGGATTTCCTGACCGACAGTTATAAATGATCCTCTGTCACTTGCACTCATCCGCAGCAGCTCTGTGAAAGCCTGCAGCAGCTCCGCAATATGATCCGCATTCTGCAGAATCGCCGCATATTTAATTGAATTCAATGTGTTGTACATAAAATGTGGTGTAATCTGGTATTGCAGCGCCTCAATTTCCGCCTCTTTTTTCAGCATTCTCTGTGTGACCAGATCTTCAATCAGCTGTTCAATCTGTCCGATCATTTCATTAAAATGTTCCGAAAGACTGCCGATCTCATCTTCCCTGTAAACTTTCGCACGGACTGTAAAATCGCCCTCTCTGACACGGTTCATGTCCTGTTCCAGTTCTTTCAGTGGCCGCATCAGGTGCCGGATCAGAAGATATACAGGTACCGCACACAGCAGATTCAGAAACACAGCCATCAGTATGATCCGGTTTCCTGTCCTTTTCAAATCTTCTGTGATCACACTCCGGTCTGCCAGTGACAGCATTGTATACTCTGTTTCCTGTGCATTCGCACTGACTTTCAGGATATGTTCCGGTTCCTTCAGTTCTGTTCCCAGCATACTTTCAGACTGTCCGGAAGTGATTAACGATCCATTCATCAGATACAAATCATGCTGTACATCTGTTTCTCCCCGCAGACACGAAAAGTAAACACGGCGTTCATCCACATTGATAAACAGGATACCGCCGGTCCCCCCGTCCCTTCTGAATACCTCTTTGGAAAATGTAAAAAAATGCCGGTGAAAAACGGACACCTTATCCTTATTAAATACCGGCGAAAAGGGATCGTTCCTTTTGGACTGCTGCCTGATATCCTCTGCCCATGTATGAACCGCATCTGTCCCTGCCTGCACCTGTTCGCTGCCCTCACTGACCTGGACAATCACATCTTCCTCCGGCAGATAACAGTATACTGAATGGATATTATCACTGCGCTCCAGATACTTCCGCAGCAGGACAGTCAGTTCTTCATTCTGGTTCTCCCCGTGTTCAGAAAGAAGATTCTGCAGTTCCGGATCCGTTGCCCCGCAGACACAGGTTAAATAAGCATCCTTCATCATACTGTCGAAGAGTTCTGTCCGCCGGGTCAGGTTTTCTGTAACGTTTTTTGTATAATGATCCACAAGGGATACAGCAGAACGCTGATAGAAAAGGATGCTCATTACAACTGTGATCATCATAGAGACACTGAATACAAGAAGCATCACCCTTCCGCCAAATTTTAGTGTTAGCTTTCTGAACATCTCTTAAATCCTCTTGTGACCGATCTGTAACTATATATTACCATGCGGATAAGCTGTAAAAAAACCAATAATTTGCAGTAAATTCTCAAAAAGCATCAGACATGCATTTGCAGGCCCCCGGTGCACTGATCCGGGAGCCTGCGAACACATATAGGTAGAAAAGAGATAAACAGGTTTACTGATTACTTGTAGAATTCCGGGCGGTCTGTCAGCGGAACTTCCTCGATGCCGCCGCTCTTCTGGGATTTCAAAACTGCATCTGTCGTAACTGCTGCACAGTATCCGTCCCATGCAGATGCTGCCGCGCTGCAGAAGGTGCCTTCATTGCAGGCGTCTGCCCATGCCTGGAATTCACGATCATATGCTTCTGCAAAATAACCGAGTCCGTCAGAAGTCATTCCGGTGTAATGCGTGTTTGCTGTGCAGACATCAACACGTGCCGGACGCGGAAGGGTTGCCGTTCCGTCTTCGCAGAGCACTTCACAGCGGATATCATATCCGTACTGGCAGTTTGTCCAGATCTCGCAGTTGATTACCATGCCGGAAGCTGTGGTAAGAATAACGATCTGCGGATCATGCAGGTTCGGATTCTTGGAATGGCGGGATGTCTTCGGGAAAATGGACTGTGCCTTTACGAAATAATCACCGACCAGCCAGCTCATGGTATCGATCTCATGGATCGCTGTGCCTGTAACAGCGATTACGTCATCATACTGCGGCGCATAGTTTGCATTTCTGTGTGCACAGTGTGCGACGAGCGGCTCGCCGAGTTTGCCGGATACGACGATATTTTTCAGTTCTTCATATGCCGGATCAAAGCGGCGGTTGAAGCCCATCTGGATCAGACGCTTTCCGCCTGCCATCTCTGCATCTACGACTTTGCGCGCGCCTTCTGCGCTTGCGGAGAGTGGTTTTTCACAGAAGATATACTTTCCAAGCTTAATTGCTTCCAGACAGTATTCTTCATGTGTGGAATCGATTGAAACAATTACGATCGCATCAACTTCCGGATCGTTGATCAGCGCGTACGGATCTGCAATGTAGCGGACACCCTCAAACGGCGCGATGACTTCTTTTGCACGTACTTCATTAATATCTGAAACGGCTGTGACTGTTGCACCGTTTATTTTATTCATGATACGCAGAAAATGCTGTGTTCCCATTGCACCTACACCGATAACACCAACTCTTAACATGGTAACTCCTCCTTTTCATTTGCTCGATAATGACTGATGACTGTTTGTGATTCGCTTTGACTGCGGCTGTCTTGTGCCGCCGATCACTTTTCTGAACTGATGTCATCATAAAAGAAAGTTCCCGGAAAAAGAATGCCGGGAACTTTCGAAAAGGTGTTCTGTTTTTAGTTGTTGCGGGGTTGATGTGTCTTTTTTTTCGATACACTCGTCTTTTTGCCTGTTTTAAATCGTTATCACATGTAATATGTAAATGCCTTCGCCGCTTCACCTTCCGCATACGCCGAGAGATTCATGCAGCAGAGTCCGGCCCGTTTCGTCGTTTTGCCGGGGTCATAAGCCGCACAGCCCAGATCGATATTAATCAGATGATTCTCTTCATCGATATATGCCGTCGGCACCGCAGGCGTGATCTTATCAATGGCAGATTCCGTTGTCTGTCCGAAAAATTCCTGCTCCCGCTGCTTCGCAGCATAAATCCTCTGTACGGGAACATGGCCGATGATATGATACCGTCCGTCTTCCCGGTACTTCTCTGCCGGCACATGCTCGAATGAACGCCACGGTGAATCCCACACCGTCTTGTTCACATCCCGGTAGGAGACATCCTTCCACCGGATCGTGCCCATATCCTTCAGAAAGGATGAATGAGAAAGCAGCCACGTCTGTTCTCCCAGCTTCAGCTCCGTCTGCAGATACAGATTCTCCAGATAAGCCAGAATATCTCTCCGTGCCTTGGATGGCAGACGGTTATAAACGTCTCTTGTCACACCGCCGCCATTATTCCACATCGCCCAGAACTCTCCGGTTTCACCCGTGCCTGTAATGCTGTCATACATCATCAGCTCGTGGTTTCCGATCAGGCATGCAACATTGCTCCGGTACATGGCATCCTGCAGAATCTTAATGCCGTCCGGACCGCGGTCAATCATGTCACCGATGATGAAGAGATGATCCCCCGGTCCAAACCCGATGTCGTCCAGCATTTCTTTATATAATTTGTACTGTCCGTGGATATCTCCGCAAACATAGATGCTCATATTTGATCAACCAACCTTATCTTCATGTCAGGTTTTGCGGGCTTTTCAGGACCGGCTCCAAAAAGGCTCCTGTCACAGGAACCGCCCTGCTTCTTCAAGGTTAAAGCCCTGTTTCCTCATCCTCTTCGTCATCTTCCGCGATCATTGGAACCGTCTGAAGGCCCCCATTATTTTTCCGTCCGTACATCAGTTTCTCATAGAGTGCCGCGTCAGTCATGTTCTTATACGGCGCGACAAAGAAGATATGCAAAATTCCCAGAGTCAGCACGCTCAGGATGTACCACCCGATAAAGGACAGATCCAGAACAAAAGCTTTCCACTTGTTTCCATGCATCAGCTTCTTGCTGAGTGCAAAGATCTCCTTGCGCGTCAGCTCCGGCTGGTCTGCCAGAATGTAGGGAACCATCCGGTAGGAGTATGATTTAATGATTCCCGGGAAGATCAGAAGCAGTGACCACAGAAACAGGCACAGATCCCGCAGGAAAATCACTTTGACATTTTTCAGATATTTGTGATCATACCCATATGCAACTTCTTTGATCTCTGCCGGACCGCGCATATTCATAAAGAAAAATCTGCGGATTCCCACTTCCAGCGGATTGAACAGGAACGCATCAATCACAATCGCAATCGCAAGGATAATCAGGAATAACACACAGAGAACGATCAGAACCGTCATCTTCTTTTCTTCCGGAATCTGGATATTTTTAATTCCGCCGGGCATATGCTTTATAACAATATCCGGCACTTCGGTAATGACCGCTTCCGGGCTCGACGGCAATGTATCGATGCCGCTGCTTTCATCCGCTAACGGATCTTCTGAAAACACGCCCTCATAAACATCCCCGGACTGCGCCTGACTCTGGCTCTGTATCGCACTGCCCGTGCCGGACGCGGCTGCTGCTGCGCTGCTTCCGGCACCCGACGCACCTGATGCGCCGCCCAGAACAAACATCAGGATCAGGCTGACCAGAACCGTTTTCCAGTAATTCGCGCGCATTGCGTTTCTGCCGCGCCTCTTAACATTTCTCCTTGTCCACATACTGCCACACCTCCCAACTCATTGCTTCTTACCAATAATACAACTATAACAGGAAAGCGTCGAATTGTAAAATATATTCAGACAGCATGGCATAAATAATCAAGAACTATTGAAAACGCACAAAGTATTCGGACTTTTAAAGCAAGGAGAACATAAAAGAAGCAGCCCTGCAGGGGCTGCTTCCGGTATGGCATATAACATTTTCAATCGCGATGCCTGACAGGAAGGATCAAAGATCGCAATGTCCGACGGTGCGCGGGAACGGCAGCACGTCGCGGATGTTGCCGATGCCTGTCAGATACATGATGCAGCGCTCGAAACCGAGGCCGAATCCTGCATGGCGGGTGGTGCCGAAGCGGCGCAGATCCAGATAGAATCCGTACTCTTCCAGATCCAGACCCAGTTCCTGCATGCGGGTTACAAGCTTGTCGTAATCCTCTTCACGCTGGCTGCCGCCGATGATCTCTCCGATGCCCGGCACGAGACAGTCCATAGCTGCAACGGTCTTTCCGTCCGGATTCTGCTTCATGTAGAACGCCTTGATCTCCTTCGGATAATCTGTGACAAAGATCGGTTTCTTGAACAGTTCCTCTGTCAGATAGCGCTCATGCTCTGTCTGCAGATCGCAGCCCCAGCTGACCTTGTAATCAAACTTGTCGTTGTGTTTTTCCAGCAGTTCAATTGCTTCCGTATAGGTCACATGACCAAAATCGGATTCCAGTACGTGATTCAGGCGGTCAATCAGTCCCTTGTCAACAAACTGGTTGAAGAACGCCATCTCTTCTGGCGCCTGCTCCATGACGTCGCGAATGACGTATTTCAGCATTGCCTCCGCGATCTCCATATCTCCTTCCAGATCACAGAATGCCATCTCCGGCTCGATCATCCAGAACTCTGCCGCATGGCGGGTGGTGTTGGAGTTTTCTGCGCGGAATGTCGGACCGAACGTATAGATATTGCGGAATGCCTGTGCATAGGTCTCACCGTTCAGCTGACCGCTGACCGTCAGGCTTGTTTTGTGTTTGAAGAAATCCTGTGTGTAATCCACCTTGCCGTCTTCTGTCAGCGGGATCTGGTCCATGTCCATGGTCGTAACCTGGAACATTTCGCCGGCGCCTTCCGCGTCACTTCCGGTAATAATCGGCGTATGTACATAAACAAATCCTCGCTCCTGGAAGAATTTGTGGATCGCATAGGCTGTCAGAGAACGCACACGGAAAGCCGCCTGGAACAGGTTCGTGCGCGGACGCAGATGCGGGATCGTCCGGAGAAACTCTACGGAATGACGTTTTTTCTGCAGCGGATAGTCCGGCGCAGAAGTGCCCTCGCAGACAACCTCATCCGCCTGGATCTCAAACGGCTGCTTTGCATTCGGTGTCTCCACCAGTGTACCTCTGACGATGACAGCTGCGCCTACGCCGAGCGCTGAAACCGCCGCAAAATTCTCCAGCTTATCACTGTAAACAACCTGCAGGGTGTCAAAGAATGAGCCGTCATGCAGAACCAGGAAACCAAACGTCTTCGAATCGCGGATGCTGCGTACCCAGCCGCCGACCTGAACCTGCTTCCCGATAAATTTCTCTCTCTCCCTGAACAATTCCTTAACCGTTACCAGCTTTTCCATATTTTGTATTCTCCCTCTATATGTATTCTTCAATCCATGATTCTCGCGGAGACAGAGAACCGTCCCTTGTCTCCTTTGAAAATGGCATCCTGTAAACGGGCGCTTTCTCTGCCAGACTCATTTTATAACTTATAATAGCTCACGAACAAATTTCCCTGCTCTGCGAACAGTTTCTCGGCATCTTCGCTGCCGAGCGCCTTTGCTTCGCCTTTTTGCGGATCATAATACCACAAATTCTCGTAAATGTCATATCCGATAAGAAGAACATTCTGTTTCTCTGTCATTTTTGCTGCCACTGCGTAGCCGCGGCTCAGTTGATAGCGGATGCTCTCGACAGAACAGCCGCTGTAATTAAGCACGGCGTATTCGTCTCCGATGATCTGCTGGATGGCGGCCGCATCCATCGGCGGGACGAGCAGGTCATACGGAATTTTCTCCGGATCGATCATGTTGCCGCCGCTCCAGTTGCCGCGCTCATAGACATATTTCTGCGTGTGATCAACAACGATCCCGCGCATTTCATCCGCGCTCCGGAGGGCCTGATTGCTGTCCTCAACCACTTCCGCGAGCTTTCCGCCTGCATAGACGTAATACCGCTCTTTCTCAGACTGTGGTATCTCCAGCACATTCTGCAGCAGATTATCCGAAACAACCAGATCTGCGCCCCGCACGCGGGTATCTGCATCAGAACTGACGCCAAACGGCAGCAGCACCTGCTGGCCGCAGCGTTTATTTATGGTTGTTTCCAGCTGAATCTTCTGATCCCCATCTGTATCATTGTTGATAATATGATCATTTCCGCTCGGAACAAAACTGTTTCCGTTCTTGCGCGAAAGCACCAGTTCCAGATTATCGCCGTCCCAGGTCTCCTCGGTGAAGAAGCTCTCATTCGCACCGTATGCCTTCAGCAGCGATCCATTCGGATCTTCAATACAGATTCTGTACATCCCGAAGGTCCGGTTGCCGACCGCATCGGTGGTAATATCTTCATCCCGCGCGAGACCATATACCAGATCCTGGTTGAAAAATCCGATGATCTGAATCTTTTCCCCGTCCGGCGCACTGATTTTGCGCGTACTGCCATTATTGGTATTGAGCACCGTCACGCCTGAAGAATCATAACTGTCCATTTCATCCATCCAGGCAACGTATTGCTGATCCTCAGAGACGCCGATACAGCTGTCATCAACTGCATCCTGCACAACCGACACCTCTCCCGTCTCCGGATCTGTGCAGAGAATCTGCGTTCCTGTAAACAGGTACAGCTGGTTCTGTCCGTTTACGTAAGACAGTTTTTCGACCGAATAGCTGAGGACTTCCGGATCCAGAACAGAGGATATGAAATACTTCTCCGTCAGATGGTTTTCTTCTTCGCTGTATTGATAAACAGCGACACCCGAAGTACCTTCCTGCTGCCCGGCCGCCATATATCCGTAAACGACAAATGTAACTTCCCCGTCATCCGTTACGCTGCAGATCCGGATATGTGAATTCCGGTTTTCTGAGCGCCGGTCCGGCTCCGCTTCACTCCGGAAGGTAAATACACAGGTCGCCGGTGCATCCTCTGTACCATACAGCCAAAGATCACTTCCGGAGACAAATGCCACCCGCTCCTGACCGGCACTCACCAGATACTGCAGTCTGTCAGGATTGCGGACACCGAGGTTGATCTGCTTATCAACATAGGACGCATGGGACGCATCAAAAATCTGCTCCGCTGTCCGGTCCATATCAATCAGGAGTATCTCACCCTGATTGGTACGCAGCCGGTAGAAGTCATGCACATTGTAATACTCTTTGTTACCGTCCGCATCTGTGGATGTGATGATGTAGTCGTAGACAAAGCTCGCTGTCTCGACATTGATCTCCTTCACGTCCGGAATTGCCTCCTCGAACAGCTCCGGCTCCAGATCTCCCCAGGTCACCTGATCCAGACTGGACTTGATGGTCGTATCCGCATAGGTATTCTTCGCAGAAGAGGACTCTGACTCAAGATAGGATGCAATATCCACAGAATCATCTTTCGTAATGCATGCACGGTAAAAGCGATCCGCAAACGCAAGATATGCCTCCAGATTTGTGCCCGTCTTCTGGACAATCCGCGTGTAATAATACACCGTTCTTCCGTTTTCGCCGTCTTCATCTTCCATGTCCACTGCAAAACAGATCGCATATTCCTGATCCATCAGAATCGGCGTTGATATATGAATATCCGCCGCAAACAGCCCTTCCGTTTCTGTCAGTCCGTCCGCGGTTCCGTTTTCTACAAATGCACCATCCAGAAGCGATGTGATCTCATAGCGGATCGCAGTGATTTTCTTTCCATAAGGATCTACCTGCACACCAAACTGACGGTCCGCCGCCAGCAGGGTCAGTGATGTTCTGCGCGAAGTAAGATCCTGTTCACTCTGGTACCCGTACATCGGATTGACAGACCGCTCCCCGAGTCGGATCCACATAACCGGAAGTTCCGGCATCCCGAATGTCTCCGTATGTACTTCTTCTTTTTTTCCGGAAGTGCGTCCTCTGGCAAATATAATCACGCCCGCTGCGGCAGCCACGACGGCTGCCAGGATCACAAGCCGGATCACCAGCTTTCTGAATGTTCCTGTTTTCACCTGATACTCCCCTTATCTTCAATCTTCAAAGCAGGATTCCCGTGACTTCAGTCATACGAGACCTGTTTTATCCTGTGAAAATCTGCCGGATATGCTTTCCCCTGCGGCAGATCAGTACAGGTATACAGCACTGCTCTCTTCATTGATATTATTCTGATCGATCCAGCAGTAACCTGTATCAATGTATTTGTCAATTTTTTCCCCTGCAGCCGCATGAACGGCAGCTACGACAGATACATATCCCATGCCTCTCGGATTCTGGCAGATCAGACCATATTCTCTGCCTGCTTCGACCGCCTCCCGCTGCACCTTGCCGGCATCAAATCCGACCACAGCCAGATCCTCCCGGCCCAGCTTTTCAAGCGTCTGCAGTGTCTCAGCAGCCGTCTGCTCATTCGTACAGAATATTCCCTTCAAATCCGGGTGCAGCTCCAGCGCGGCATTTACCATCGTCTCAATGCTGTCTGTCTCATTCTGCACAAGGTTGGCTGCCACTTTGATATCCGGGTGCGCAGAAATCTCCCACAAAAATCCGCCAAGCCGCTCCTTCGCTGTTTTTGAGGCGGCCGAATGCGTCACCAGCACGATTTCCCCGCTGTCCTGAATGGCGGTGCAGAGTTCCTGTACTGCCTTCTGTGCCGCGGCAAAATTATCCGTCTCACAGGCTGCCGTCAGCAGCGGATTCTCCACACCGGATTCCAGCGCAATGACCGGAATCTTGTTATCCGCAGCCGCCTCCAGCTGCGGCGCACAAGACTCCACATCGACCGCCGCGATGCAAAGTGCCGCCGGATTCTCTGCGAGTACCGTATCAATCTGGTTTACCTGGGCCTCAACGTCTGCACCGTCCCCGGATCCCTCCATGGTCAGCACGATTTTGTCGTCGTCTTCAAAGCCGAACTTTTCATTTATTTCATCGACCGCCAGTTCCGCGCCCTCACGGACCGCCTTCCAGTAATCCAGATCCATATCTTTCGCCACAATGGCAATGCGGGCACCTGGCAGCTCCGGTACTTCACTGACGTTTGTATAGTCCCACCAAAGAGACTGTCCTTCTGCCACAGAAACAGAAAATGCTTTATTATGCCCGCCGGCATCTGTGCTGTCCGCACGGCTTCCCGCATGTCCGCAGCCCGAAAAGATCAGTGCGGCAGTCATGCAGAAGATCATTCCCTTATACTGCTTCATAATCTGATACCTGTTATGCAAATCGCAATCTCCGATCGCGCGCGAGCTGCGCAGCGCATGAAAATACGTCTTCCTCTGCTGTGTGTACTGTTATACTACATAAGCCTGCGTTTCTTACATAATTAGTATAGCGATGCAAAAAAAATAGTCCAGTGCTTTTTCAAAAAATACACTGAACATCTGCTGAACACATTGCAGCCGCTCTACCGGTTTTACTTCTACGCTTTTTGCGTAATCCCCAATAGAACGGCTGCTCAAAATTCAATATTCAATTTGCATGGTTCCTTTCTTTGTTTACTGAAAATCCAATCAGATCCAAATTTTATCTTCTTTTCTTCCATTCCCAACTCGCGAATTGCTTCACTTAGAAAGTAAACGTGCGTTTTAATCTATATTCAAATTGAGAGTTTTCCGGTTCGGCCTTTCACATCTGACCGTTTACCGATACCCTGTAACACCTTTTCCTGATACAGAAATCTTCTTAAACGAATAAACGAAACCTTATTTTTATATAATCTCCCGTCTGTATTTCGGATCGATGATGCAGGCTTATCATCTTCTCTCTTTTCAAACTAGCTTCGTGGTAATATTCAATATGAGTTGCCAGCTGCACATTACCTTTCATTTCATGTCACACTACTCTGAGTCCGGTGACGATCTTTTCACAAGTTTATAAAAGGTCTTTCTTGTCGGGAACTGCTATGCAATACCACTCTCATATTGAAGATATACAACCGGTGGATTTCCCATGGGTCTGTACCTTCCTTTCTGAACCATCTCCGTTATGTGCTTTCCTTTTTCTGTCATTTAATACCGGATGTATTATCTGATATGAATTGGTAAGCTGGTACTTTTTGTTTTGTGCAGTTGTAT
Organism: Eubacterium sp.; assembly: GCA_017433615.1. Classification (GTDB taxonomy): domain Bacteria; phylum Bacillota; class Clostridia; order Lachnospirales; family Lachnospiraceae; genus CADBRN01. The sequence continues at coordinate 23,790 of JAFRGW010000034.1, read as the reverse complement.
TTCGATACCTTATGATGATATCTGATACGATCCTGTACGTTTTATCATCGGCTTTTATCTTATTATGTGCTGCTGATACTTTTATGTATCTGCTGTACTTTTTATGATATTGGGTGCTCGATGAAGTCTTGTACCGTTCCCACAGATCGAACCTTTGGTCGTGTATACCCAACCGCTTTGTTTGCTGTGTCTGTGTGGAATTTTTGTTTAACGGGTGGTTTCTTTTGATGAATTGTATTTTATCAGGTACAATCTGATTTGTCAACACATTTCCGGAATTTTCTTTTTTATTTTTTCTCTATTTTATATTTGCTTCTGTTTTTATTGTTTAATTATTTATTATTGTATCTATTTTTTGAAAATTTATGACATATAATACAGCACCTTCAGGGCAGGAAGGCAGAAAAAGCCGATGGAAGTGCATATACGGTCCGCAGTTCTGACGGATCCGCGAAGAGAATTCCGCTCCCGGACGCGTCGGAAATCCTGTCTTCAGAAATCACCGGAACCACACGGATCAGCCATCCTTCCATCTCCCATTCGATGTGCGTGAAAATATGTCTAGCGGGAGACAGCTTCTTAATAAAGACCGGTTCGAAAAGCGGTGCGCCTGTTTTTCCGGACACTTCCTCCAGCAATACGCCAGCCGCTTCCAGTGCCTGTTTCTCTGAGAGAAACCCGTCCCGGGCGGGCAGTTCCCACAGGCCGGCCAGAAGGCCTCTGTCCGGCCGCTTCCGGATCAGCACATTTTCTCCGTCCATCACAAGCAGGATGGTCCGCTGTTCGATTTTGCGCGGCCGCGCAGCTGATTTTACCGGAAGTGCTTCTTCTGTGCCTGCGGCATGTGACCGGCACCGGTCTGCCACGGGACAGACATCACATTGCGGCGGACCATTGGGCACGCAGACGGTTGCGCCAAGTTCCATCATCGCCTGGTTCAGAATGCCGGGATGAACAGGCGGACATGCTTCGCGGAATACTTCCAGCAGCGCTGTCTCCAGCCCTTTCTTTGTCTCCGGAAGTGCAATATCCTTCCTGTTTTCCGTGATCCGCGCGCAGATGCGCAGTACATTTCCGTCAACGGCCGGCACGGCCTCTCCAAACGCGATCGATGCGATGGCGCCTGCTGTATAAGGACCGATTCCGGGAAGCTTTCGCAGTTCCGCAGCCGTCTCCGGCAGACAGCCGTCATATATCTCCATAACCTTCCGCGCAGCTTTCTGCAGATTCCGTACACGGCTGTAATAGCCGAGGCCCTCCCACAGCTTCATCAGACGTTCTTCATCACAGGCGGCAAGTTCCGGAATGCCGGGCAGCGCTTCTTTGAATCTGAGAAAATATTCAATTACAGCGGCAACGCGCGTCTGCTGCAGCATAATTTCAGACAGCCAGACGTCGTATGAATTGCCTGTGCCGCGCCAGGGCAGCTCTCTGTGATAATCTGCGTACCAGACAGGAAGCCTCTCCGGCAGCAGGGAAAGCAGTTCCTTCCCCTCATATTCACTGACTGCTCTTTGCATATCAATCCTTCCTTTCCTGCTGTGCGCGCCGTCTCTGCCGCCGCACCCTGTTAATATGCCGTTCAAAATGCCCTTCTCTGATGAATTCAGCCAGTACATACTGCTCAAACACCGGCACTGTACAGGTATAAAACGATATTTTTTCTTTCATTTCTCTGCAGCGCGCAGCCGGCAGCACCATATATCCCATCCGCATGGCAGGCGCGATGGTTCTCGAGAACGTATTGATGTAGAGAACCGTCCGCTCCGGCTCCAGCGAAAAAAGGGTATCCTCCGCCTTGGTCAGCTCTGAGAATTCCGAATCATAGTCATCTTCTATAATCAACGCCTCCCGGTGCACAGCCCACTGTACATATTCCGTGCGCTTGGATGCCGTCGCAGTAATCCCGCTCGGATAGCTGTTAAAGGGGGTCACATGCAGAACACCTGCATTTGTCCGGACCAGTTCCTCCGAGAGAATTCCTTCCGGCCCGAGCCGTAGCATCTCACACTGCACACCATTGGCCTCATAGACCTGCCGGATCTTCTCATAAGAAGGATCCTCAAGTGCATAGACCCGCTCACGCCCGATCATCTGCACAGCCAGACCATACAGATACTCCGCTCCCGCGCCGATCAGAATCTGGTCCGGATGTACGACAATTCCGCGGCTCCGCGCCAGATAATCCGCAATTGCGCTGCGCAGTTCCGGCGAACCGCTGCTCTCAGAGGGCGTCAGCACATCCTTTCCCCGGTTTGTCAGGACACTTCTGGCTGTTCTGGCAAACAGGGAAAACGGAAATTCCGGCGTATTGTCGCGCTCGCGCGGCGGTGTTTCCGCCGTTCCCGCCTGCCCGGTTTTTACACGAAGATCCGGCTGCCCGTTCTGCAGGCTTCGCTGATTCTGCATGCTTTTCCGTCGCTGCCCGCTGCCGGGCAGGTCCGCCTCCGGCGATCCGATCAAATCCATTTTCCGGTAACACACAAAATAGCCGCTGCGCTCACGTGCCGCGACATATCCCTCTTCTGCAAGCAGCGCGTAGGCATGCTCCACCGTAATCACACTGACTTCCGCATTATCCGAAAGCGTCCGCTTTGACGGCAGGCGCATGCCAAACGGGTAATATCCGCTCACGATATCATTGCGCAGCTGCGCGTATAACTGCATATATCCGGGTTTCCCTGTTTTTTTCTCAATTTTGTACCGCATACACCGATCATATCGGATCCCTCGCTCATATGCAAGGAAATCTGATCATATTATTTAATATTATTCTGGTGATTTTATATGTTCAGATTTGTGTTATGATGGCACTTGTATCGAAATTCCGGATGCAGAAGATGCAGAAGCGCGTCGCGCAGCTCGCACGCGATCAGAGATCGCGATTGAACACATTCCATAACTGCCCGGATCTGAAATCTTCACAATTTTGAAAAAGGAGCACCCAAAAATGCATCAGACAATCTCCGGAACGCAGCCGCGCACACGCGAAATCGTAACCGCATCTATGTTTGCAGCACTGATTCTGCTGGCTACTTCTGTCCTGAAAATCCAGACCCCTACCTTTGGCTACATCCATATCGGCGACGCCTTTGTGCTGCTGGCAGGATTCCTTCTCGGACCTGTAACCGGCGGGCTTGCAGCCGGCATCGGATCGGCTCTCTCCGATCTATTCGGCGGCTATGTACTCTGGGTACCCGGCACCTTCCTGATCAAATTTCTGACAGCCGCTGCCGCAGCACAGGTCCTGCAGTTTCTGCAGAATCTGCCGGCATCTCACAGAAGCGGCAGACACATGGCGTCAGATTCTGAACCTGCCGCCGGAACCGGCCGGTCTGTCCCTGCACGGAAATCCGGCCTGACGCAGCCGCACACCGGATCAGGCTCTATGTTTGCAGCCGTAATTACAGCCGGAATTGCCGGCGAAATCCTCATGGTAATCGGGTACTTCTTCTGTAATATCATTGTCGTATCCATAACCAATGGCGGCTTTACCCGCGCCGGCATTGCGGCTGCCGCCGCACTCGCAGCTGCAGGACTCCCCTTTAACGCAGTACAGGGAGCAGCCGGCATCGTGCTGGCCACTCCCCTGTATTCCATTTTCCGGCGGATCGTCTCCCGCTGATACACGCAGGCCGTGAGCCGTTCTCTGCATTTTGAGCGGACATCCGACGGAACGGGCAGAGATCCACTGCTTACAAAGACTTAATGCCCGGGACATGAACAAATCGTTCGTGAATGTCCCGGGCATTTTTCCGCAGTTTGCAGTTAGCTCTGCGAAGCGAAGTCGTGTTCGCGAAAAAGCAGTGAATGGCTGACGACCGTTCAATACCGCATCGCATTCAGACAGTCCGCGAGCGCAGTATCCTCAAAAATCGTATCCGCACTGTACAGGATCATTACATCTGTGATCCCGTGCGCACTGATCAGCGCCTCTGCATTATCATAGTAGTACCTGGGATCGATCAGAATAATATTTTTATAATACGGATACAGAAACTGCACAAAACTGTTTGCATAGGAATCTTTGAAAAGCAGCAGGCTTCTCGTTGTGTCTGCTGTTGTATGAATTTCCACCAGCGGATGATTACCGCCGAAGAATACGGTGTACTGGTCCTTTTGATCGAGTGCTTCGCTGTGGAACATGGAAGTGGATTTTTCATTGGTATCCGGATAGCTTACGTAGTATTCCACATCGGTTCCGAGCGGCGTATAGACTTCGATGGCATCTTTTGCCCGGTGAAGCCCCGTCTTTGCCGCAAGCGTTCCCTCAAATTCATCCGAGACGACATACCGGTCGTAATCCCGCAGCACGGAAGTGATCCCCATGTCGTGTGCAGTATATTCGAAGACGTATTTTGCGCCGGCACTGGTCCAGTGATGATCCGTGCGGTAATAAATATCCTCACTGGCGTGCGCGCGCAGCGGCGTCACCGCGTCCAGCCACACAATTTCCGGATCCAGCCGCTGGGAAAAATCCAGGATATCCGCCACCTGATCGTGCAGGGGCGCCAGTTCCGGCAGCTTATCGGTAAGGACATTTGCGGCATCCGGCACCAGCATCACCTGTGTGTTGAGTTTCTCATGCGCTGTCCGGAATGCATTCACGGCATCTGCCAGCGAAGTCAGCTGTTCCTCCTGCGGAACCACAGGCTTCGCCAGCAGATATTTTTTCTTTCCGATGTAGACACCGTTCAGTTCTCTCCTACCGGTCAGACGCGCAAGATTTGCCTGCAGCGTTACCCATTTATCACGCAGCACAAACTGATCGGAATAAGCTGTCTCCAGACCGGTAAAATAACTGCCGTCCGCAAGCTTTCCGGAGGACATCTGCGGGCGCTGTGCCAAGGTGCGGTTTTCCTCCTGGGAATACAGCCGGTCCGGCACTACCAGATTAATCACCGCGAATATTACAATAAATACGATCACCAGAAGCATCTGGATGATCATGACATTTTCCCTGAGCATTTTCTCGCGCAGGGCTTTTCTTTTCTCATTCATGCTATTTCACCGTACTGCCCGCATGGAACGGCCATTTCACCATTCTGCCTGCATGGGACAGCCATTTCACCATATCGCCTGCATGGGACAGCCATTTCACTATACCGCCTGCAATGGACAGTCATTCCACGAGCAGACTGTCCGGATCCCGCCGGTCCCTGATGCGCAAGGCAAAGCCTTTTAAAACTGAAAATACAGAAAACTCTGATACGTATTGCTTACCAGTCCGGCTGTAATACAGATCAGCAGAATAATCGTGCCGGCAAATGCCGCCATGTTCAGAACCGATTCTCCCAGGTGCAGGCCGTTCCGGTAGAAAATGCGGGTGACCATCCACCGGATCACTTTCACACTGCCCAGCCCCGCAGCCACAAGCAGCACTGCAAACTGCGCCAGATAATAGAGTCCTGCGCTGTCTGCCACACCTGCGCCGCCCGCGCCGAACATCTGCCCCAGATAACGGACTGCAGCAGGAAGTGAGGGGGAGAAGAAAAACACCCAGCCGGTAAATGCTATGAGATCCGTCACAAGGATACGGAAAATCCGGGGAACACGGTCAAATTTATCCTTAATAACAAACCGTTCCAGAATGACGAACAGGCCGTGCCACAGTCCCCACACAATAAAATTCAGGCCAGAACCATGCCAGATCCCTGTAAGCAGCCATACAATCAGAAGATTCATGAACAGCCGGCTGTCAGATACCCGATTTCCGCCGAGTGGAATGTAGACATACTGCCGGAACCAGGCACCCAGAGAAATGTGCCATCTTCTCCAGAATTCAGAAACGGATCTGGATAAATACGGATAATTGAAGTTCGGTTTGATCTCAAATCCGAAGACACCCGCCAGACCGATGGCCATATCAGAATATCCGCTGAAATCGTAATAAAGCTGCAGGCTGTACAGAACCATTCCCAGCCAGGCTGAAAGCACTGACATGCTGCTTTGCTCCGTTACCATTGCAAAAGCTGCCCCAAGCTGGTCCGCAAGCAGAACCTTCTTGCCCAGGCCGACCAGAAAGAGCTGAATTCCCCTGAAAAGCTGCGTCCGGTTCAGCCGGATCTCCGCGAGCTGCATTTCCATGTCACGATACTGCGCAATCGGTCCGGAAGTAACTTTCGGAAAGAGGGAGACATACAGTGCAAAATTCAGCAGATTGTGCTGCGGCTGCGCAGCTCCCTGCAGAACATCAAACAGATATGACAGTACCGAGAATGTATAGAAGGAAATGCCGACCGGCATCCCGGCAGCTGTGTATTTGAACAGACACAGAAGCAGAATATTTGCAGCAACTGCTGCAATTATTACGCGCTTCAGCGTCTTCTCCCGCCCCTGTTCCTTCAGCATACCCATCTGGATGCCCGTCAGGTAGTTGAACAGAATGGAGCCGGCCAGAAACAGCAGATTCCGCGGGTTTCCCCAGGCATAGAAAAGAAAGCTGACCAGAAGCAGCACTGTTTTTTTAGCCTTTTGCGGAACAATCCATACCAGAAAGACCGCCAGCGGCAGAAATATGAAAATAAAATATAAGCTGTTAAACGTCATGATTATAACGCCCCAAGAAATGCATCTCTGACCGCGTCCGGATCTTCGGCCACTGCAAACAGAATGTAGTTGCCTCTTGATACAATCAAGCTGTCAGCGAGCAGCCCCATCTGCTCGATCCCATAGCCGTCGAAGCTTTTTTTCTGTGTTTTAATCCGGTTCCGGATTGCCTCCTCAATGGTATCCTGCTGTGCAGCATCCTCCATCTGAATCAACAGCAGTTCTTCGGCACCCATGTTTGAGGCCGGATAGTACAGCGCCGCACCCTGATAAGCACTCCGGTCCAGGCCATACAGGCGGCGGATCATCAGATTATCTCCTTCTGTCATATTATCCATATCTGCAGAAGCGGTTACCGCTGCCTTTACCTGGTCAAACGGCGCCTTGCTCGGTGTCACCTGCACAAGGGAGGTAAACAGCAGCACAAGCATTGCGCCGAAGCATATCCATTTTAATTCCAGAATCCGTGTCATCTATATTCCCCTGTTTACGCGTTTTCTGCCGCGTCTGCTTCGCCGCCAGATGTCTCCCGGCCCGCTGCAGCCGCTCCCGCTTCGCTGTCCCGTTCTTACTGACCCGCTGCGGGCTCCCCGGCTTCGCTCTCCTGCGCTTCCTGGCTCTCCGCGTTTTCTCCCGCTTCGCCCCCCTGCGCTTCCTGATTTTCAGCAGGTTCTTCCGCTTCTCCCTCCTGCGCTTCCTGGCTCTCTGCGTTTTCTCCCGCTTCGCCGTCCCGTGCTTCCTGGTCCTCTGCGGCTTCTTTCACTTCGCCGCCCGGCGCCGGGGCACCCTCGTGCAGCAGTACCTCCCGGATCATCAGTCTGCCCCAGAATTCATACAGCGCGCGGGTAAAGTGCTCGCCGTCCGGCTCATACAGATCCTCATGTTCCGTCAGCAGGGACTCACATTCAATATAAACATATCCCTTCTGATCACAGAGATTCCTGATTTCCTGATTGTAGGCGGGAATCTGTGCCAGCGTAGGATTGCCGTTAATTGCATGCTCTGTCACGCCCGCGACAGATGCAATGTAAATCTTTGCATCCGGCAGCACCGCGCGGTATTGCTGGATTACTTCCTCATATTTTGCGATATAGTCCTGCGCGGTGGGCCAGTTGCCGCTCGCATCATTGAGACCGAATGTGAAGATCAGATTCTGTGCATTCGCAGCTTCTGCCTGGGAGACGCCCTGGTCTGCCTTTCGCAGATTCGCCCCCTTAATGGCGAACACACGGGACTCATCCAGAAGTCCGTAATAGGAAAAAGGCTCCGAGCGGGAATCTCCGAGAATGAAAACGTCCCCGAACAGCGACCAGACATCAATGGCACCGCTTTCCACCTGCGCCATTGTCTCATTTACACTCTGCTCCAGTAGTTCCTGCTCTTCCTGTTTCTTCTTCTCCGCAGCAGCCTCGGCATCCTCTGCCGCCTTCTTTGCAGCTTCTTTCTCAGCCTCCTGCTTCCTGCGGGCCTCTTCAAGCTTCTCGGCACGCTCTTTTCTGCGCTGATTTTCCGCTTCCTCGCGAATGGTCTCCTCTACCTCTGAAACCTCTCCGGATTCCATTTCCTGAATGCGGGAAACCCCCTGCTGCACCTCTTTGGGCGGGCGGGTTTTGATATAGTAAATAACACCGGCAGTAGCTGCGGCCAGCAAAATGATCAGAAGAATGCCCCTGAAACGTATCTGCAGTTCTCTTTTTCTTTTATTGACTCGTTTCATAACCTTAAAAGTATATCAGGAATTGTAAGCGTATGCAAATATTGTGTCACTGTCAGGCAAACTTTTCCCGCACCAGTATGACTGCAAACGACAACATCAGAAGAAACCGGATTCTCGCCTGATCGATATCAAGATTCGTGATCTGCCGGATTTTATTCAGACGGTAGATCACTGTATTTCTGTGCAGATACAGTCTTTTTGCCGTGTCCTTGATGCTTCCGTTTTCCAGCAGATAAACATGGAGCGTGTCTACCAGATGCGTCTCCATCTTCTGATCGTACTCCTGGAGTTTCAGGATACTGGGACTTAAATAGCGGTCCAGCTCATTCCGGTCCGTTGCATTCCGCAGCAGATTGAAAATGCCGATCTCTGCAAATACATAGATCTGGTCGTCCGGCCAGATCCGCCGGCCGAGATCCAGCGCCTCCATTGCTTCATTATAGGCAGCGCGGATGCGGTTCTCGTGACGGATTTCATTGCTGATTCCGACGCGGATCCTGCATTCCGGCGGAACAACTGACAGAAGAATACCGTCATGGCGGAGCGCCTTCATCTCCGCCAGCACGACAAGACCATTCTGTGCGTCAAATGCATATGCATAGGACAGTTTCCGCTCCAGGCGCTTCTGCATTTCAGCAGCGTCTGGAAAAAGACCCGGCCGGTCCGTCGGCACACAATAAGCCATTCCCAGCTCAAACGATTCTGGCAGCGTACTGTAGATTTTGGAAATCCGCTCATAACGGCTGATCTGAAAGGTGTATTCCACCTGCTCCCGGAATCTGTTAAATACAACTGCAAACTGGTCCGCACGCACCACAGCAAGACAGCCTGCATAGTCCTTACATGCTTCCCGCAGGCGCACAGCATCCGCCTCCGTGCCGATCAGAACAGCCTGCGGCGGAAAGGGTTCCACAGCTTGTGCAATGTGTCCAAAATAAAGGATGCCCGGCTCAAATTCCTGCTCATTATTTTCCAGAATTCTGACCGAATACAAATCCCGGTCGGCCCCGACACATACATTCCACAGGTAATCTTGTTTATCAAACTGCATTACTAATTCAGAAAACCGCATAAAGTACCTCTTTTATACATTATATTGTATATTTATCCATTTACAAAAGAGTACCACACATTGGTTATCATGCACAATATGAATTGGGATATTTTATATCACACGCATATGGATTTTCCATTAGGAAACCGTTATAATTTTGATTGCGAATAAAGATATCTTCAATATTCGTACCTCATACTGGGAATAGACGTATGAAGCAGGCTCTGTGCTTCATACGTCTATTCTTTTACAGAAAAAAGAAAGGTGCACCACCGGTGTACCTCAAAAAAGAATCCCCCGACGGATAAAACCGCCGGGGGATTCTGCTGTTACACGCTTTCAGAGAACTGTTACACAGCCTCTCCGGAACTTCTTATTTTGCGAAGAACATCGGGTTGTGCAGAAGCTTATGCTCTCTGTTTTTGAGGAATCCATCATACAGAGACAGAACCATCGGGTTCTCATTACACTTCTTGACAACCGTCTCTTTGTCCGCTGCGTAAATACCATCTCTTCTGACGACACTCTTCTTGACATTGGTAAGTCTCGGCTGTCCGCCGCCCATGATGCAGCCGCGTCTGCAGGCCATGATCTCGATGAGATGATATTCCTTCTCACCGCTCTTAACCTGTTCCATAATCTTGCGGGCATTTGCAAGACCAGATGCGACACAGATCTTGACATCCATGCCGTTGTACGGAATGGTGAACTCACGGATGAAGGTCTCTTCTTCACCGTCACGCACGCCGCTCTCAGCGATCTCATTCATGGTGTGCTGGTCGTTGCCCGGTACCAGACGGCGGATAACTGCCTCTGTAACACCGCCGGATACACCGAAGATCACACCGCCGCCGGAACCGAAGCCGAACGGGATGTCCGGAGCTTCCGGCTCAATTGCGTCAAAATCAACACCGGTGGAAAGGACCATATCGACCATTTCCTTTGTTGTCAGAACGAAATCTGTGTCCTGCTCACCTTCGGTGAAGCTGTTCGGACGCTTTGCTTCCATCTTCTTTGCGGTACAAGGCATGACAGAAACCATAATCGTCTTTCTGCCGTCAGGATTATTCTTCTTGTCACGGTAGTATTCCTTGACAACTGCCGACATCATTCCCTGTGGGGAACGGCATGTCGATACATTGTCCGAGAATTCCGGGAAGTTGTCGCCTACAAATTTCACCCATGCCGGACAGCAGGAGGTGAGAAGCGGAAGTTTTCCGCCGTTCTCGACGCGCTCTACGAACTCAGCTGCCTCTTCCATGATGGTCAGGTCGGCACTGAATGTGGTGTCATAAACTTCCTCGAATCCCATTCTGTGCATTGCTGCAACAACTTTGCCGATGACGTTTTCGCCGTTGCGGAAGCCAAACGCCTGTCCGAATGCAACACGGACTGCCGGTGCGATCTGTGCAACAACGCGGACATTCGGGTCATTGAGCGCTGCCCAGACCGGTGTAAAGTTGTGTACAATACTGATTGCGCCTGTCGGGCAGTATACACGGCACTGTCCGCAGTTGACGCAGTGAGTGGTTCCGATCTCGCGGTCAAATGCCGGCATAACCATGGTCTCGGAGCCGCGGTTTGCAAACTCGAGTGCGCCGACGCCCTGCAGTTCCGCACAGACACGGACGCAGTTGCCGCAGAGGATACACTTGTTCGGATCACGTACGATGGACGGTGATGAGAAATCAAGCGGAACCATCTCTTTGTAGTTCTCAAAACGGATCGTCGTCTGGCCGCTGCGGCGGGCAAGTGACTGCAGCTTGCAGTCGCCGTTCTTCTCGCAGGTCAGGCATGTCTGGCAGTGTGCTGCCAGCAGAAGTTCGATGATCAGCTTGCGGTGTTTGCGCAGGCGGTCTGTATTGGTAAGAATTACCATGCCGTCGCGCGGCTCTTCTGAACAGGATGCAAACAGGCGGCCCCTGTCATCCTCTACTGTACAAAGTCTGCATGCGCCGAATGTGGACAGCTCAGGCTGGTAGCAGAGGGTCGGGAGGTCGATTCCCGCATTGCGAATAATCTCTAACAAGTTCTTTTCATTGGTGAAATTGACTTTTCTTCCGTCAATTGTAATAACTCCCACGTTTATCCCTCCTTACATTTCGACGTAGATGGCATCAAATGCACAGTTCTCTTTACAAGCACCGCATCTGATACACTGCTTGGAGTTAATCGTGTATCCTACCTCACGGTTTCCGGTGATTGCGCCGACCGGGCAGCTTCTCATACACTTGCCGCAGTTCTTACAGAATTCCGGATTGATGTGGAAGGTACGCATCGCGCCGCAGACTTTCGCGCGGCACTTATGATTAACAATATGCTCAACATACTCATCACGGAAGGTACGCAGTGTAGAGAGGACCGGAAGCGGAGCACTCTTTCCGAGACCGCAGAGCGCCATGCTCTTGATCATCGTGGCGAGCTCTTCGAGCAGATCCAGATCCTTCAGTTCGCCTTCGCCGTTGACAATGCGCTCAAGAATCTCAAGCATACGCTTGGTTCCCTCACGGCACGGGATACATTTACCGCAGGACTCACGCTGCGTGAAGCTCATGAAGAAGCGTGCAACCTCGACCATACAGGTATTGTCATCCATGACAACCAGTCCGCCGGAGCCGATAATTGCGCCGAACTTCTTAACAGACTCGAAGTCAAGCGGCTCATCGAGATGCTCTTCAGTCAGACATCCGCCGGACGGTCCGCCGATCTGGACAGCCTTGAAGCTGCCGCCGTCTTTCAGGCCGCCGCCGATATCAAAGATAATCTCACGAAGCGTTGTTCCCATCGGAACTTCGATCAGACCTGTATTCTGGATCGAACCGGTCAGGGAGAATGTCTTGGTGCCTGTTGAATTCTCAGTACCGATGCTGCGGAACCAGTCAGAGCCCTGCAGAACGATCTTCGGTACATTTGCATAGGTTTCAACGTTGTTCAGAACGGTCGGTTTTGCCCAAAGTCCCTTCTCAACGGTTCTCGGCGGTTTGACACGCGGCATACCGCGGTTGCCCTCGATGGAGGCTGTCAGTGCCGAGCCCTCGCCGCAGACAAATGCGCCCGCGCCGCGGTTGATGTGCATATGGAAGTTGTAGCCGGTTCCGAGAATGTCATCACCGAGCAGTCCCACTTCTTCAAGTGTTGCGATTGCCTTGCGCAGTCTTGCGACTGACATCGGATACTCAGCACGGACATAGATGTATCCGTTCTCAGCGCCGCATGCATAGCCGGCAATCATCATACCCTCGATCAGCTTGTACGGATCACCCTCCATAACGGAGCCGTCCATGAATGCGCCCGGATCGCCCTCATCACCGTTACAGACGACAAAGCGCTCTTTCTCCGGCTGACGTGCGACCTGTTTCCACTTACGGCCTGCCGGGAATCCGCCGCCGCCGCGTCCGCGCAGTCCGGATTTGTCTACTTCTTCAACGACCTCTTCCGGCTTCATCTCGAACAGAGCCTTCTGCAGTGCGGTAAATCCGCCGCCTGCAAGATACTCTTCGAAGGACTCTGCGTCGTATTTTCCGCAGTTCTCCAGAACGATTCTGGTCTGCTTTGCGATAAACGGAATGTCTTCCGGTCCGCGGAACGCCTCTTCACCCTGATGGTAAAGCAGGCTTTCAATGACATCGTCCTGACGTACGGAACGCTGCCAGATTTCTTCACAGTTTTCCGGTTTTACTTTGATGTACTGGATAACATCGTCGCCCTTCTGAATACGGACAAGCGGTCCGAGCTCACAGACGCCCTGGCAGCCTGTCTTCTTGACGCCGAGTGCATTCTTGACATCGCTGACTACTTCACTGTCATGCTCATCCTCATCATGCGGCTTGAAGTCAAGTACGACATTGTGGTCGTCCTTCGCGAGTTTGCGGAACTCCTCATAGACCGCCTCTGAACCGGATGCAATACAGCCGGTACCGGAACATACAAGAATGCGGCAGCCATAAGAAGCAAGAGTCGCCTTCGCTGCTTCGGTTGTCTGGATTAATGCTTCTCTGCTGTTAATCATTTCTTATCACCTCGCAATTCCTGGATCAGCTCCTGTACCTTCTCCGGCGTCATTTTCGGATGAACGTCTTCGTTAACCATGACAGTCGGCGCAAGACCGCACGCGCCGAGGCAGGAAACAGTCTCGACTGTGAACAGCATGTCATCCGATGTGTGCTTCTTTGCGCTCAGACCCAGCTCCTTCTGGAATGCCTCCAGAATCGGCACGGACTTACGCACATGACAGGCAGTTCCGTCACATACCTTAACGACATACTTGCCCTTCTGCTCGAAGGAGAAGTTCTCGTAGAAGGTCGCAACGCTGTATGCCTTCTCCTCTGTAATCCCGATCTGACCCGCAACATATGTCAGCAGTTCACCCGGCAGGTAACGATATTCCGCCTGAATATCCTGCATGATCGGAATCAGAGATGCGGCTTTTTTACCGTAATGTTCGATAATCTCATCCGCTTTCTGATAATAAGCCTCTTCCAACATCAATCTACCCTCCTTGCCCGCGAAACAAAAAACGGCCCGCTTTCAAAAAGTTATTTTCTTTTTTTAGCAAACCGCCATGCTCCACAATTATAATGTTATAAAAAGATTATATAGGAAATAACCCTGCGAAACAATGGCTTTTTTGTCATTTTTCACAAAAAAAGAACAGATACGGCGCGAAAAATTAGTCTAATTTAACTTTCTGTGCCGTATTTCTGCTCTTTTTGCGAATATTTCAGGCTGTATTTCTGTATCTTATCCTTCAATCACCTTCACATATACTTTTCTTGACCTGGGGCCGTCGAATTCGCAGAAGTAAATCCCCTGCCAGGTACCCAGCACCAGACGGCCGTCCTCAATCAGGATCGTCTGCGAGAAACCGATCATACTGGCTTTCAGGTGTGCCGCAGAGTTGCCCTCCGCGTGGCGGTAGCCGTCCTCCCAGGGGACAAGCTTGTTAATTTCCATCGTAAAGTCGCGCACGACATCAGGATCCGCATTCTCATTGATTGTGATCGCCGCAGTGGTATGCGGGACATACACAACACAGATGCCTCTGTCGACATTTTTCTCACGCACAACACCCTGTACCTGCCGCGTGATATCGATCATTTCCGTATGTTTATCCGTCCGGACCGAAAACCCTGTAATCTTGGACATATGCTGCTCCTTTCCGAATCCGGTTTTTCCGAAAACCGGGAAAGCCCCTGCCTGTATTTATCTGACAAATGTGTCTTCTGATTTATATTATACCCGCTCCGGCAGGGCGATTCAACCATCGGACTTTTTCTCTCTGGCGGCTCTTCTACAATGAAATTCTGCATAGTACAGGAGGATTCCGATGAATGCATTTCTAACATATATAAAGGATTTCAACTTCTTGTCCGTCTGCCTGCGGCTTCTGCTTGGGATGGCCGTCGGCGGCGTCATCGGCTACGGCCGTTCCAAAAAGAAAAAAGCGGCCGGACTGCGTACCTTCATGATCGTCAGCATCGGAGCGGCGCTGACGATGCTGCCGGCCTGTTATGAATACCGGATGCTCTGCACCAGCAGACACCGGAGCGCAGGTTGACCGGCTGCTCGCCTATATTCGCCCCATGGACGGTATCCGGGGCACAGATCGAAAGCGTGCAGGAGTAACCTGGTTTTTAATTCATCTCCTCGATATGCGATACATAATCCAGTGAACGAAGTGCCTCAATAATCTCCGCATGCTTTTTGTATTTCTTAAGTTCCTGACTGCGTATGCTGAAGGAGACCGAATACACACTAAGTCCGGAATCCAGATAAGCCGGATTGAATTCGATCTCGTCGATTTTCATGCCAAGCTTCCGTATGGTCGACACAAACTGCTTGAGTTCCCTCGAAGACTCCAGCTCAAGATGTACTTCAAAATGATTGGAACGATCCTTCAGGTATCTCTCAAACAGCGGCAGCACAGAAAGACAGAGCAGCATGACAATGGTAACGATGACACCCGCCGTATAGAAACCAAGACCGACGGAAAGCCCTGCGATACCGCAGGTCCACAGCCCTGCCGAGGTGGTCAGTCCCCGGATCTGGTTTCTGGAACTGAACAGGATCGTGTAAACGCTGATCATGGATGCGCCCACCACGACCGCGGCGGTGATCACCGGAAGTCTGACCTCCCGCGTTTCCATCAGCCACGCATCAGCCATTGCAGCCGCGTTTGACGCCATGCCAATCATAATAAAGGTCCGAAGTCCGGCCGCATGCCGCTTGGCGGAGCGCTCCCATCCGATCAACGCCGCCAGTACAACAGCGAGCAGCACCCGGAACAAAATCGTCCGGGCACTGATTCCAAAAGACCATTTCCCAAGCAATTCCGCTATCAGATCGTATCCTGTCATCGTTTTCCCCCCTGCATCATATGACGATTATGAACCAGCAGATTGTCTGGTCTGTAAGTCCCGTACAGCGCCATCCTCTGCTCTTCTGCAGCATCCAGAAATGCCTGCTCTTCTCCGGACAGTTCCTGTCTGCTGCGGTTCAGTTCCTCCTGAATCTTTCCGATCCGTTCGATCAGAAGCTCCGCTTCCGTCTTTTTTCTCCCGTCTTCTGTGATCTCCTCCGCTTCTACCAGTTCTTCCAGTTTGTGGGAATAGGATCCTGACAGATATAGAGACGCTTTTGCACAGGCCGGTCCGATCAATTCATACAGGACACTTGAAGCAAGAATGATCGTCAGCAGTGCTTCGCCTGTCTCTCCGCCGAGTGTTCTGGCTCCAAGCATGGCCAGACCTATGGCAACGCCTGCCTGCGGCACAAGTGCCAGACCCAGATAATCCCGCACCCTTCTGTCCTTCTTCGCCAGCATGCATCCAAGAAAGGATCCCGCATATTTCCCCGCAATACGGGTGATAAAATAGACAACGCCGACCGTCAGAAGCGATACACGTCCGATCGGGTTTGACGACCCGACCAGGGCGTTCAGATTAAATGCGACGCCGGACCTGACAAAGAACAGGAGCAAAATCGGCGGCGTAAAATAGTTCAGCTGCATGAACAGTCTGTCGTCATCTGTGATATTGATATAGACTGTCCCCATGGACATGCAGCCAAGGAGCGGCGAGATCCCGAGTATCGCGCAGATCCCGCAAAAGCCGAACAGCAGTGCGATTGATATGATCAGGCGGTTGTCCGTGCTGCGTCCGTTTGGCATGAACAGCTTCATCAGCACGCCAAACAGCCCTCCGAGACCAAACACCCCGACATTGATAAAAAGCGGCCTGATCACATTTCCCAACTGAAACTGCGCGCCGCTGCTGACAGCAACAGCGATCGAAATCGCTACGCTGTACAGGATCAGTCCGACCACGTCATCCAGCGCTACCACCTGAAGCAGCGTGTTAACAAAGTCGCCCTTCGCACCCGTCTGCCGGATCGTCATCATCGTAGACGCCGGCGCCGTCGCGGACGCCAGTGCCGCAAGCACGATGGAAAACGGAAGGCTGATCCGCAGTACGCCAAATGTTACCGCAAACACCAGAAGTGATGAGAGACAGGCCTCCATCACCGTGATAATCACAACCCTGATGCCATTTTTCCGGATCGTCTCCATCCGGAAAAACTCGCCTGTGCTAAACGCAATAAATGCAAGCGCAATATCCGAAAGGAACGACATCCCGTCAACAACACCTGACGGGATCAGATTCAGACAGTAAGGTCCGATGAGGATTCCGGTGACAATATACGCTGTGACATTGGGAAGACGGAGCCGCTTTGTGAGACGCGTCATCAAAAATCCCAGAAACAACATCGCCGTGATCGACAGTATGATGCCTGCCACCTCACCGTTTTCAGCCATTCCCGAAAACAGCTTCTCGATATATGACGTCTTCATGTCGCTCTTCTCCTCACACGCTTTGTTTATTCAGGTAATTGCGAAGTCTGCTGAAGCCCGGAATTGCAGGAATATTCAGACGGGCTTCCGCGCCAGGAACTTCTAAAATCTGTTTGTTTATTTCCGGTAACTACGGCAGCCTTTGAACCGGTAATTCGCAACTCACTCTCCATACTGTTCTTTTATATAAGCGCGTATCTCTGCCTCCGAGGCGTGCAGCGGTCCGGGCGCCTCCATTTTCATGGAAACAGCCCCCGTCGCAAAGAGAAGTGCTTCCGCCGGTGCTTCTCCTTTTACACGCCGCGCAAGATAGGCGCCGAAAACTGTATCACCTCTGCCGGTCCGGCCGGAGAGATTGCGCGCTTTGACCGGGCAGGTGTACTCCCTGCTGCCGTCATATACGAGCATTGCCTCGTTGTATGAGATGAGGACTTCACCTGCGCCCCAGTCGTGCAGCATGCGCGCGGCCCGCGAGCGGTCTGCCGTTCCGGTCAGAACCTCCGCCTCTGCCGCGTCGGCTTTCAGAACATCGATGTAACCAAGGTAGTCCTTTTTATGGGCCCAGTCCCGCAGAACCATCTCCCCTCCTTCATTGTGACGGAGATAGCCCTGCATGTCTGCGGAAACCTTCCCCCTCTTTTTCAGGAGCGGGATCAACTCCTCCGGAAGATCGCCGTACAGCAGCCCGGCAAGATGACAGAGTCTGCAGGGGATCTGCGGGAGTTCCTCCGCCGTCACGGGATCCGACTGCGCAGAGCAGACCGAGCGGCGCCGCTCACGGGTCTTCGTTGTATAAGTATTGGTCATCCTGGTGGTCTGCTCCGATGCCAGAAGTACGGTGTGTGCATCATCCAGCCCGAATGCAGCCAGCAATTCCCGGTCCTTTTCCGCCATTTTCACTGCGGCAAAGGTATCCGCACCGCTGCTCGCGGCTGCAAGGGCTCCGAAAAATACAGCGCCTCCCGTCTCGTGAACCACGTTCCCCGTATAATCGATGTTTTCATCCAGTGAAAGCGGTCCGATCAGCATCAGATCACATGATTTCATACCGGTTCCTCCTCTGGCATAATGAGCTTATATTGTCCGCTGCGAATCAGATCCGCCAGCTGAAATCCATCTTCCGGCAGCATATCCGTCAGGATGCCCCCCTGCCCCTGGTCGCCCGGTCTGTGGAAATCAGAACCGGACAACATCAGAAGGCCATGTTCCTTTGCGTAGGCAAGCGCCAGATCATTTCGGTTGTCCTGCCGTGCATTTCCATTAAAGATCTCTACGCCGTCCAGATATGCGGGCGGCGCAGGCGTACAGTGCGTGCCCGACCGATACGGATGCGCCTGGATCAGCAGTGCGCCGTCCTGTCTGCATTTTTCAGAAAACACCTTCAGCCCCTCGCGCATAATCCGGTCAGGCTCCGCCAGCAGGTCATGGTGAAATCCGAATACCAGGTAGTCGTTTTCGGAGCCGTCAAAACGGACTTCTGCCCCTTCGTATATGCGGATCCCGTACCGCTCTGCCTCGTCGCGGACACGTCTGTATCCGAGCAGAAACGCTTCTGTCCTGCTCCCTTCTCCCGTGAGATCAATCTCTGCATAGTCAAAGCAGGTTCGGTTGTAATGATCTGTCACGCAGATCGCATCATAGCCGCACGCTCTGTACATCCGGACGATTCCTTCCGCACCAAGCCAGCCGCATTTTGATATATAAGTCGTGTGCAGATGGGTCTCGATTTTATACATATGCATTCTCCCTGCTTTTCGTCTGTCCCTGATGTCAGCGCAACACGCTCCCTGTTATTTGCCGTCCATGATGTCAGCGCAGCACTCTCACGCATTTGTCAATAAATGTCATGTACACTTCTTCCCCTTCCGTGAAGCGCTCGGTCAGCTGCGGATTGTAGATCTCGACGATGACCGGCTGCTCCTGCAGCATAATCTCGTATTCGATCTTTGCACCGTAATAGGTTGCCCGGGTCACTCGTCCCGGAAAATCACCGCTGTCCCTGGAAAGTGATATGGATTCCGGGCGCACAGACAGACAGCACGGACCGTTCATCTTGATTTCCTGCATCTCGCCCGGACTCGGGAACAGCAGCTCTTTCCCCAGTACTTCCACAACAGCGGAGCCATCCTGCTTCTTTCCCCGGAACACGCCCCCGACAAAGTTTGCCTTGCCGATAAAGTTTGCCACAAAGCAGCTTGCCGGGTGCTCATAGATCTCCACAGGGCTTCCGTGCTGCATGATATTTCCGTCTTTCATGATGACGACACGGTCAGAGATCGCCATCGCCTCTGACTGATCATGCGTGACATACAGCGAGGTGATCCCCAGTCGTTTCTGCAGCGCGCGCAGCTCATCCCGCATGCTCTCTCTGAGCTTTGCGTCCAGATTGGAGAGCGGCTCGTCGAACAACAGCACACTCGGCTCGATTACGACGGCACGCGCCAGCGCGACACGCTGCTGCTGGCCGCCCGAAAGCTGATTCGGAAAACGTCCTTCCATGCCCTTGAGCTGCATCATATCTATGACATGCGCGGTGCGCTCAATGATCTCGCTGCGCGAAAGCTTCTCCACACGCAGACCATAGGCGATGTTTTCAAATATATTCATGTGCGGAAACAGCGCATAACTCTGAAATACCATGGAGATGCCCCGTTTGTTCGGCGGGATCTTTGCTACGTCGCGCTCGCCGATGAGGACATTTCCCTCTGAAGGGTATTCAAATCCTGAGATCATCCGGAGGGTCGTCGTTTTCCCGCATCCGGAAGGTCCGAGCAGCGTCACCATCTCTCCGTCGCGTATCTCGAGATTGATGTGATTGACTGCGACAAAATCCTTTCCTGTCTCCGGCTGCTGAAACACCTTCGTTACATTTTTCAGAACCACGCCCGAACTCTTTTTCCCGAGATGTTTGCTGTTCATCGTATCCTGACTCATTTTGCTACCTCCGTTTTTTGTCTGAGTTCCTCCGGTACCCTTGAACGCGGTGCCAGAAGCCGGTTGATCACTGTGTTAAATAGTCCGATAAATACCAGCAGGATGATCACCATCATGGTGACAAATGCTGCTGCCTGCGCGTATTTCGCCTGATCAAACAGCGTATAGATCTTACTGGTTACAAGATTCCACTTCGGAGATACCAGAAAAATAACTGCGCTCACGGCCGTAATCGCACGCACAAAGGAGTATACGACGCCTGAGTAAAATGCATTGCGAAGCATCGGCAGCGTAATCTGCCGGAATGAGTATCCGGTGTCCGCACCCAGAATCGTGGAGGCTTCTTCGATGGAATTGTCTATTTGCAGCAGCGTTGTCGTCCCGGATTCGATGGCGACAGGCATATTGCGGAATACAAATACGATCACCAGGACGGTCGCCGTTCCTGTCAGCACCAGCGGCTTTGTATTGAAACCAAGCACATAGGAGATGCCGAGCACGGTTCCGGGAACCGCAAACATCAGGACGGAAGATACTTCGATGAAGGTTTTTCCGTAATAGTTTCTCTTCGCAGTGATGTAGGCGATCACCATACCGAGCAATCCGCCCACGACTGCCGAGATGAGACCCAGGATCATGGAATTCTTCAGCGACGTCCATCCATAGGCCAGCGCCTTTTTGTACTGATCCAGCGTGAGTGCATAATCATAGCCCCAGGTCGTGACAAAGGATCCGTAAATCACGGTTCCGTACAGCAGCAGAGTAATCAGACCGATCACCAGGCAGAAGATAAACAGCGGGTATTTTACCCGCGGAATGTCGACCAGCTTCCTGGCCTGCGTCGGTTTGCCTGTGACGGTCACGAAGCTCTTCTTGCCGACCCAGTACTTGTTCAGAAGGTAAGCAATGACCGCGGGCAGCAGAAGCAGCACTGCAAGCACAGATCCCTTCCGCATGTCGTAGCTTCCCGTGATCGTCTTGTAGATCTCAACGGAGAGCGTCCGGTAGTCGCCGCCGATGGTAGCAGGATTGGAAAAGTCCTCCAGGGACTGAATGAAAACCAGAAGGCATCCGGAGATAATCCCGGGCAGGGACAGTGGAAATGTGACGGTCCAGAAGGTGTGCCACCGGTCGGCGCCCATATTGCAGGCCGCATCCTCGACCGATGCATCGATGGATTCCAGGATGCCCGAAAGCGTCAGGTAGGCAATCGGGAAAAATGAGATGACCTGCACGATGATCAGGCTCCCCATCCCGTAAACATTGTTTCCTGTGATGCCGAGCAGCGTCTTTGTGATGACGCCCTGTTTTCCGAACAGGAAAATGATCGACAGGGAAAGGATAAACGGCGGCGAAAGGATCGGCAGCGTCGCGATGATCTTCAGCAGCCGCTTGCAGGGTGCGTTTGTGCGCGTAATCGTATACGCAAAAATATATCCGATGAAGGTTGCGATCACCGCAACGATCAGACCAAGCAGCAGTGTCCTTCCCATGGTCGCCAGATTGTTCGGATTGGTCAGTATAGCATGCAGATTTGCGCCCGAGAGTCTGCCGTTTTCATCTGTCAGACCGAAGATCAGTACCTTGACCAGCGGATAGATGACAAACAGCAGCAGAAGCGCGATGGTTGCCGCGATGGAAATCAGCAGAACCGGCTGCCGCAGGATCATTTTTGTTTCATTTCGTTTTTTCATGCGGGCAGCAGATGAACCCGCTCTTCTTGGATGTGCCATGTTATACCCTCCTGCGTGTTGCAAACTCCAGAACATGTTTGTCCTGTTTCTTCAGGGATTCAAAGGATCGCACCGCATATCCCTGAGGGAAGCACCGGGCGGAGTCAACTCCGCCCGGCATGATGTGTAAGGAACTGTTTTATTCTTCCGGTGCTGCCACGAGGTTCTCTTCAAATTCTCCTGTCAGTTTTTCCTTGTTGTCTGCAGCCCAGACGGCGTCATAGTCAATGACGTCTACTTTGTCCAGCGTAACAAGACCGTCTGCTACGGTTGCTTCTGTATTGGTAGGAACACGGAAGGAATCATTTTCCGCATACAGGTTCTGACCATCTACAGAGCACATCCAGTCGATGAACTTCTTTGCATTTTCCTGCTCATCAGCCGGTCCGTTTTTAATCAGTGCCGTAGCACCTACCTCATAGCCGGTTCCGTCTGTCGGGAAGGACAGCTCGATCGGATAACCCTCTGCCGTCGGCTGCAGACCATCATGCGAGAAGGTCAGGGCAATCGCAGACTCACCGATGGCAACCGCGTTCGGAGCCGCAGATCCGGACTGGGTATACTGCGTGATATTCTTGTCCAGTTTCTCAAGATACGGCCATACCTGGTCCTCGCCCATCAGCTGTACCAGCGTCGCGAGTACGGTATATGCGGTCCCGGATGTGGACGGATGTGCCATAATGATCTGGTCTTTATACTTCTCGTCCAAAAGATCTGCCCAGCTTGTCGGATAGTCATATCCCTTTTCCGCAAACCAGTCTTTATTGCAGGCAAATGCGATACAACCGACATAGATCGGATTCCAGGTCTTATCCGGGTCAATGAACCGATCCGGTGTAGCGGAGAGGCTGGATGCCTGATAGGGCTCCAGAAGTCCCTGCTTGGAAGCCGCGATGTAATTGTCGGTAGAACCTCCGAGCATCAGCGAAGCCTGCGGATTTTCCTTCTCAGCCGCAACGCGGGTAAGCATCTCACCGGCGGAAAGACGGATATAATTTACCTCGATGCCGGTTTCCTCCGTGAACTTGTTGATGTAATAAACTACCTCTGCCTCCGGAAATGCCGTGTATATCGTCAGCTTGTTGCTTCCGCCTCCCTTACCCTTGTCAGACGCCTCTGAGGCAGAGGACGCAGAAGCGCTGCTCCCGCTCTTGCTGTCAGATCCGGAGCTTCCTCCACATGCGGACAGCAAGCCTGTTACCATCATTGCAGTCAGAATCAGGGCAATCCATTTTTTTACTCTCTTTTTCATTTAATTGTCTCCTTTCATTGCTGCATGTTTATATAATGATTACAAACTACCACAGATATACTGTACAGAACGTTAAAACACTCTGCACAAACCTTAAACCACTTATATATGGCGCCGGTTCACGAACAGGTTACTCAGATTCCCTTCCCAGAGAGGTCCAGACTGCGTTGTGATCAGACAGTTCTTTTCCTGCAAATGCACGCAACAGGGATGTTTTTTCCGCAAATCCAAATCCATCTTTTCCGGTTGAGACCATACCGCTTTCCCGCGGGCAAAGACCTCTCACCATAATCCAGTCCAGCCGCAGGCCAAGATACCCTCCGTCCGGAAGCGGCTTTCGCCTGGTAACCAGCGGCTTTTCCGGAAGACAACGGTATCCGGCATCTCTTACATCCTGCAGCAGCGCCTCATACGTAAACACGTCCTCCAGACACCGGCTGCGCAGCGCGGGACTTCCCGCTATGATGCCGATATCCTCTTTGGACCGCCCGTCAAAGGTATTGGTATTCAGGTCGCCTCCCAGAATCACGGGCATGCCGCGGAACATCCGCTCTGCCTCCCGCAGTACGATCTGCATCTGACGCCTTCTCCCTTCTCCATCCGTCCGGTTCTCCAGATGAATGCTTCCGACGCCGATCCTCTGTCCGCCGGCATTGAGAACTGCGAGAACGGCACAGCGTCCGCCGATCCTTCTCTGTCGGT
>JAFRGW010000033.1 GCA_017433615.1 Eubacterium sp. | reverse complement strand
GGAGCCAGAAGCAGGAGAAGAAGCAGTGCAAGCACAGCCAGAATGATTACAAGAAGCACCTTGCCGATGATCAGAAGAACATGGAGCAATGTGCTCAAAACTGCCATATTATCACATCCCTTCTCCTTCCGTCATCTGCAGGATAAGATCTGTACGGTACCGCTTCATCAGATAGGACCGCATATCACATCCGCCGGTCGCCAGCACTGTGTCGGAAGCGATTCTCCGGAGAACCTCCATGGCTTCCGCTTTTCCGATCGCCGCGCCAACCAGCATGCCGGTATATCTGACCATACTTTTGTGAAACGCCAGCCTGTTTGCCGGGAAGAGATCCAGCTGATCGACTCCATTGGAGGCGAGCGTAATCAGATACAGCTGCGGAAAGAGAAATTCCTCCCGCTCAATATCCTCACGGATCTCATCCAGCCGTTCTGCGGCAAAGGTTCCGATATAAATATGATCATACCATTTCATACCAACCACTCACTTGATTCACGTAAACAATTAACACAAAAACCGTTATTCGAAATAAGCTGCAAACACACGCCGGGCAGCCTGCCAGGCCGGGAACTGATTGTCCGTTCCGCCGTCCTCAACCAGAACTGAAACGACGATATCGTCACTTCCGGTATTGGAGTAACCCGCAAACCACGAATGCGCTCTTCCCTGGCTGACATCACCGTACTGCGCAGTTCCGGTTTTGCCGGCCACATCACAGGACAGATCTGAAAGCCCGGTCGCTGTACCGCGGCTTACGACTTCATGCAGTGTCCCGTCGATCGCTGCGGCTTCTGAGGCTGACATCACACTGCCGGCTGATTTACCGCTGACCGTACGAACGACTGCCCCCTGTGCATTTTCCACCCGTTTGATGAAATTCGGCTGCATCATCCTGCCGCCGTTCGCAACAGCATCCAGAATCATGCACATTTCCATCGGCGTTGCCAGCGTATTGCCCTGTCCGATACCGGTCTGCATCGTCAGCTGATCCGGCGATGATTTTTCCAGGGTGAACCGGCTTTTTGTAGACGGAATATCCAGCGACAGACTCTGGTTAAACTTCAGTCCTTCTGCTGTCTGGAT
Source organism: Eubacterium sp. (assembly GCA_017433615.1). GTDB lineage: Bacteria > Bacillota > Clostridia > Lachnospirales > Lachnospiraceae > CADBRN01. The sequence goes on along the minus strand of JAFRGW010000033.1, from coordinate 78,015 downwards.
CAGATCACCGCGCTTAATCAGTTCTGTCGCCATATATGCAAATGCACAGTTACATGAATTTGCCATGGCATCTGAGAAACTCTCTTCTCCATGCGCGGCACCGCCCGCACAGTGGATTGTAAATCCCTTCTGCTCATATTCGCCGGTGCAGGTGTAATGGAAATTCTCAAAAGAACCGACACTGCGCAGATATGCCAGCGCAGTTACAACTTTAAATGTGGAGCCCGGCGGGTAGAGTCCCTGTGTCGCACGGTTCATAAAGACACCGCTGGATTCATTTTCCTCACTCGTGAGCCACTCCCAGTCATCGACAATTGTATTCGGGTCATAGGAAGGGTTGCTGTAATCCACAAGAACATCCCCCGTTGTTTTGTCCATGACAAAAACGGCGCCATGGTAAGAGCCGAGCGCATCCCGCGCGGCCTCCTGTAGGGAAGCATCCAGTGTTGTAACGACATTATCGCCGGGTTTCTTCTCCTCGAAGAGTTCTGAGGTCACCTGCTGCTGCAGATCCGCATGGGAAGTCAGCAGCCGGCTGTTCTGCGACTGCTCCAGTCCGCTGGATCCATAATCAAGATAACCGACCGTATGTGCATACAGCGATCCAAATGGATAGTTCCGCGTCTCGTTTCCCTCACTGTCCAGCATGGTCTGCGCAAGAACAGTCTCTCCGTCTGAAGCCAGAATACTGCCGCGGACGATCTTTTCCGCAAGCGCTTCTGTCCGCTTATTATAGGGACTGTTCAGCAGTTCTGCGCTCATGGCTGTCTGAAAATATACCATATAGCAGATCAGACCGATAAACAGAAAGACCGACAGAACCGACACAATCCGGTAAGGCCGCAGTGCCTTTTTCTGTTGTTTTTCGGACGGGAGCTCAGTAGTTAAGGCTCTTTTCTGTTTCGTCCTGGATTTTTCTTGAGAGGTCTTCAAAATCAGGCATCTCCCTTTCCAATTCATTTGGTGTCATCTGAAGTGCATCCGGAAGATAGTCCGGCTGCCGCTGTCTTGCTTCTCTTCCGGGATCTTTATACGTTCTTCCCCGGCCGGGAGCGCTGACAGGTGCGGTTCCCCGGCTGCCATAACTGACCGGCGCTGTGCCTGCCGGGCGCTGCATCTGTTCTGCAGCCCCTGCTCCTCCTGGACGCTGCATCTGTTCTGCAGCCCCTGCTCCTCCTGAACGCGGCATCTGTTCTGCCGGCGCCGTACCGCCTGAACGCGGCATCTGTCCTGCCGGCGCTGTAACGCTTCTGCTCCGGCGTGCAGATGCATTTCTGCTGTTTCGTCCGGATCTTCTGCCGGCTGCATCCTGACTGACAGCCATCGTTCTGCCGCGTCTTCCAGCGGCTCTTCGCGCATTGATCTCCTGCTCCTTCTCATTCTGTCTGCGGATGATTTCCTGCAGAAGTTCTTTCTCCTCGCCTTCGTCTTCACGCATCATATAAAGCCCCTGAATGATCGAGAGCATAATAATCGTACACATGATGGAACTGCCGCCGTAACTGACCAGGGGCAGCGTTATGCCGGTCATCGGAATAAACTTTGTTGTTCCACCCACGGTCAGAAATACTTGAAAGGCATATTCCGTTCCAAGTCCGATCGAGACCAGTCTGTAAAACCGGTTGGACAGTTTCGTTGAAATCGATACAATCTGCAGATACATGCTCATGCAGATCAAAATCAGAAAGATTCCGAACAGAATGCCGAACTCCTCACAGATCGCAGCATATGTAAAATCCTGCTTGGCAAGCGGAATCATCTCCGGGTTGCCGTTAAACAGCCCTGTTCCAAACCACCCGCCGGCGCACACGCCAAAAAGCGCCTGCACGATCTGATAACCGGTACCTTCATAATCCTGAAACGGATCACGCCACACCTGAACGCGCACACGGATATGCGCAAACAGGCGGTAAGCCACAACAGATGCCGCTGCCATTCCGCCGAGTCCCAGTGCAACATAGCCGACACGCTTCGTTGCGACATATACCATGACCATATAGGCGACGAAATAAATCAGAGCCGCGCCGAGGTCCCGCGATATAACAAGAATTCCGACATGGATCGCCGCCAGAAATGAGACCCGGATGACCTGCCGGAACGTTGCCGTTTCTTTCAGCATGGATGCAATAAAAAATACAAACGTAATCTTAACAAATTCAGAGAACTGGAAACTGATGCCGCCGATTTCCAGATTCAGATTCGCGCCGCCGTATACGCGGCCAAGCGCAAATACACCGCCCAGCAGCAGGATTCCGAGAATCGCATAAAACCAGGACAGATTGCGCATGACCTTCACACGCCGGATAAATGCCGGTATGATCAGGCAGAACAAAGAAGAAATCGCTGTAATGATCAGCTGTTTCCACGCAGTATCCAGATCCAGCCGCGCCTGAATGACAAATCCGACAGAAAGCAGCATACACATCGTATTTACCAGCGGAATCGATGCTTTTCTGTAAAGCAGCCTGTAAAGCAGCTGAATCAGCACGGTGTATAACAGCAGTCCGGCAAGTATCACAAGCATGCGAAACTCTCTGGTTTTCAGATACATGATCAGAAACGCCACGATATCAAACAGAATGATTACTGAAATTTCTGAGCCGGTATGCCGCTTTCTGACATCCGGATCTTTTGTGCGCATGACAAGAAATGCGTTCATCGTGAACAGCACGATCAACAGCAATAATACATATTTTGAAACCTGTACAAGGATTTCTGTCATTATTCCACGCCTCGTTTATAGTGGCCGCCGGTTGTCGGAAAAGAGAAGGTATCTCCTGCCATATGGTCCCGCGCGGCAAGCATCACTTCGCGGATCTGAGCCTCCTGCTCTGTTGTAAATGCAATCCGGAACGATGCAATCCCTGCTTCATCTGCAGCTTTTTTCCAGCTGCCGGGAATACAGGCCGGCAGACTGTTATAAATAACGTTATAACATGCACTGCAGTAATTCACAACGGGAAAAGCCGCCCCCTTCCGGTCCGTCAGCGTCAGAATCCCGCCGGAGGCAGATGCTTCCGCCTGGAACTCCACCGGCCACTTCCGCTTCGGAAAAAGGCATTTCCCCAGTGTCTTCCGCACACACTGTGCCGAAATCATCATAGGAGCCCGTCCGTAAACAATCAGTTCCGAATTGTGGTTATCCCGGTGCCGGATCTCGCTGCGGTTTAATTCCAGCGGTACCGTGTTCCGGAGAAATCCACTTTCTCTGTAAAAGGCAAGTGCTTCATTATTCCATGTAAACAAGCCGGCATCCATGACTGCCAGATGCTCCAGCTTCAAATCCTTCAGAATGCCGAGCCCCTCCAGATTTCTCACAAGAAAACCATCGGGCATTTCTATGCTGCCTTCTGCTTTCATCGCATCGAGTTTTCTGCGCAGGCTCTCGGCAGCATTCCCCCGCACAATATAGGGAAGCGATAGTCTTACCCGGAATCCTTCCCGGGTGCATTGACGAATTCTCTCCGGACTGTATGCTTCAAGCGGAAGATCGATTCCGATCTGTTCTACGGTTTCCGGAAGCTGTCCTTGTGCAAACACTTCGACAGCAAGCCGTATGATCAGATCAGCCGTTTCCGGACGATCTGTCTGAATCCAGAGGATCCGATGCTGTTTTCTGTTCTGCTCTGTCTCTGCCTGTGCCTGCCGGTCTGTATCTTTCGGAGCACCCGGATTCTGCCTCAGTATATCAGCTTTGTATGTCGAAATCGTGTTTCCGTCCCTGCGATACTGTTCAAGCAGTTTTTCCTCCAATATGGCCAGCGCATCCCTGCGCAGTGCATTCAGCCGGCTGATCGGAAGAAATACAGGTTCTTCAGGCATCGTAATAATCAGATTCCGGATCTCAAACGGACTCTCTCCTGTTTTTTTCAGCTGCTGCCCGATCCGTTCCCGCGTCGTTGGCTGTTTTGCCGCCGGTTCTACAACCGGTCCTAATATGGATATTTGCAGATCCGCTTTATCCGGATCTGTCTGATCCGGAAGGATATCGGTCCGCAGCGTCAGTTCTGCCGGTTCATTCAGCCGCAAAACCATTTCTGCATCACATGGGGTTTTTAACTGGGTTTCCATCAAATGCGCGGCAATCCGTTCATACTCTGCCGCAGCCTCGGCACTGTGCTGCTTCGCCGCTTTTTCTTCCTGCTTGCGGTTATGCAGGGCAATCATCTCAGGACCGTTATGCATCTGATAATAACCGCTGCACAGACCGTCCCGGTTAAACAGATTTGCAAGCCGCTGCAGATCTGCAGAATCCACCTGATAATGTTCCGGGTCTTCTTCCCAGCGGTCGATGTAATCTCTGTAGACAGCAGTCACACCTGCCGTATATTCCGGCCGTTTCATGCGTCCTTCGATCTTAAAGGAGCAGCATCCGGCCGCAATCAGCTCCGGTATCAGTTCCAGTGCGCACATGTCACGCATATTGAGTGGATAGGCGGTACGGTCCGTTTTATTTCTTTGTTTCCGGCTGTTTTCAGTAACAGAAAAAGGAAGCCGGCACACGCCGGCACATCTTCCCCGATTGCCGGAACGGCCGCCGATCAAACTGCTCATCAGGCACATTCCTGAATAGGAATAACACATTGCTCCATGGATAAAGCACTCAATGTCAAGGCCCGTCTCTTCAAAGATTCTGCGAATCTCCTGCAGTGAAAGCTCACGTGCCGGAACAACGCGGCAGACACCCTTCTGCTGCAGCAGACGTGCTCCTGCAGGCCCTGTGACGGCCATCTGCGTACTGGCATGCAGCTCCAGAGCCGGAAATGCCTCGTGCAGCACGCGCAGCACACCCGGATCCTGCACGATTACACCGTCCAGTCCCTGCCGGTAAAACGGCTCCAGATAACTGCACAGTTCTGCATCAATCTCGCGGTTCTTAAACAGCGTATTTACTGTGAGATACAGGCGTTTCCCCAGCATATGAACCTGATCAATTGCCCGCAGAAGTTCCGCTTCATCCGGATTGTCAGCATAAGCCCTGGCTCCGAATCTGCTCCCGCCGATATAGACGGCATCCGCGCCGGCTTTCAGTGCCGCGTGCATTGCTTCGATCGAACCGGCCGGGGCCAGAAGCTCCGGAACAGTGTTACCTCCTGCAGCTTCTCTGCACTGCAGTATTTTACCAGATCGTTCGCCTGATACTGTGTCTGTTTTCACCATCTCAGTTTCCGTGGTTTTTGACATAACGTCTGCTTCTCTTTGCATATTTTTCATTGCGGGCAGATTCTGCCTCAGACTGCGAAGGATCTGCAGCTGCCTCCGGATCCATTGTGATTCCTTCGCGGTTTGCCGGCATCTGCTGCTCAAGCGTCCGGTAATCCGGAGAAATCTCACCTGTCCGGACATCAACGCCCATCTGAACCGGCGCATGCATCTGTTTATAGGCGGCAAGTTCCCGCTCAAGCTGCTGGATCCGTACACGTGCACTGACAAGATCCTGTTTAACCTCATAGCCCTCGCCGTCTTTGGATTCCATATCCCGTTCCAGCGCATCTGCGCGCTCTTTTGCCTTGCAGTAATCGTCTGCAATATTCAGTGCCAGCAGGATGGATTTCATATCTGCACTCTGACGCATGTAACCAGGCATATCCCGCAGCTCTGCAATTTTATGATTGATGTAATAGGCAACCTGCTCGAGATATTCACTGGATTCATATCCGCCAAGGGTAACTGTCTTTCCTTCGATCAACACCTTGACTGCATTTTTCTCTGCCATGTTTTCTCCTTTTCCGGCGATCTTGTTTCCGGCGTCATTGTAAATAAACCGTGTTTATCTTTGCTTTTCTGTCTTTTCGGACAGAACATTTTTATTCTGTATATGGAATTCCAAAATGATCAAATGACTTCTGTGTTGCAACTCTGCCGCTTGGCGTCCGCATCAGAAGACCATTCTTGATCAGATACGGCTCGTAAACGTCCTCAATGGTTCCGGTATCCTCTCCCAGTGCCGCCGCAAGTGTGCTGAGTCCGACGGGACCGCCGCCGAATTTCTCAATGATGGTCTGCAGCAGATTTCTGTCTGTTATATCCAGTCCAAGTGTATCGACTTCCAGCAGATCCAGTGCCTTCGCAGCAATTTTCTGTGTAATATCGCCGTCATACTGCACCTGTGCAAAATCTCTGACCCGCTTGAGCAGGCGGTTTGCAAGACGCGGTGTTCCGCGCGACCGCCGTGCGATCTCTGCCGCGCCTTCTTCATCAATCCTGACATCCAGAATTTCAGCCGACCGTTTTACAATCTCAATCAGTTCCTCACCCGTGTAGAATTCCAGATGATGAATGACGCCAAACCGGTCACGCAGCGGCGCCGTAAGGAGTCCTGCTCTGGTCGTCGCGCCCACCAGTGTGAACTTCGGCAGTTCCAGCCGGATTGACCGGGCAGCTGCACCCTTGCCGATTACGATGTCAATTGCATAATCTTCCATCGCAGGATAAAGCACCTCTTCCACCTGGCGGTTCAGCCGGTGAATCTCATCGACAAACAGGACATCACCTTCCTGCAGATTGTTCAGAATCGCCGCAATCTCACCCGGTTTCTCAATTGCCGGACCCGAGGTGACTTTCAAATGAACCTGCATCTCATTTGCAATAATCCCTGCAAGCGTCGTTTTGCCCAGGCCGGGCGGTCCATAAAACAGAACATGATCCAGCACATCCCCGCGCTGTCTGGCCGCTTCGATATATACTTTTAAGTTTTCCTTTGCTTTGCTCTGACCGATATACTGGTCGAAACTCTGCGGACGCAGTGTTCGCTCAATCCGCTGATCCTCTTCCTGGATATCTGTCTGTATAATACGTCGTGCCATATATTATTCCTCAAAACAACATCTTCAGCGCCTGCTTCAGGATCGCCTCTGAATCCATTTCTTCTGTCACCGCAGCCTTACGTACAGCCTGCAGTGCCTCTGTCCCGGAATACCCCAGTGCAACCAGTGCCTCGACTGCATCGCTCTGGGCGCGCTGTGAAGCACTGCCGCCCGCGCCTGAAAGCGCATCTCCGGCTCCGGCTTCTGCATGCGCCAGTTTCTTTTCGACGGCATCCTCCAGTTTGAATTTATCCTTCAGCTCCAGAATCACTTTCTGTGCTGTTTTCTTTCCGATGCCGGGTGCCTTTGAGATAAAGGTCACATCATCCGAAAGAACCGCAAACCGGAGATCATCTGCCGATAATGTTGAAAGGATTCCCATGGCGCCCTTCGGTCCGATCCCGCTGACGCCTGTCAGCAGTTTGAACACTTCCAGATCATCTCTGTCCGCAAATCCGTAGAGTGTCAGTGCATCTTCTTTTACATTCAGATACGTATGGATCTTGACCTGATCACCGGTCCGGACACTTCCATCCAGCAAAGTTGCCGGAACATAAACGCGGAACCCGATGCCGCCGCGGTCAATCAAAAGCGCATCCTGTTCAATTTCTTCGACAGTACCTTTTAAATATGCAATCATATATATGAACCTGTTCCTGTAAAACGAAGTTATCATTCGCCACTTGTGTTGAATTTTACCACGTAGTCATTTTTCGCGCAACTTAAGGCGGACCGTCTTCTTATATTGACAAAATTTCATTTTGCGGAAATCCCGCCTTCTTATATTCAGATGACCTCAATTGCATATGCGGTCGGAGATCGCGATTTACACATTCAGGGTTGACGGATTCTCTGTAATCTTATAAGATAGAGAACGTGCTGTCAGATACGTCTAATTCAGAAAACTGAGCTATCAGGCAGCATTCAATCTATATACTGATAATTTCATACATGCGAATAGAAGTCTGCAGGAAAGCACAATGTGTGCACCGAAGGAATAACACTCTCAGGTAACGATAGCGTTGAGGACTGCAGATGGATCGCAGCTCTGGAGAATCCCGGAAAAGCCGGGTGCCGAAGGTGCAACGTGCCGGATCAGATCCGGCGCCGAATCTCTCAGGCAAAAGGACAGAGACCTGCAGACAGAAAGGGATTTTTGCGTGATACTGCGCAGAATTGGCTTATGTTTCTGTATGTTTTGAGGATTTTCCGGACCATAGCAGGCCCGGTTTTTTTATTGCACAAATAAATCGCGGCCTCCGACCGCACGCGGGCTGCCGGAGGTGCATTCTATCAACGAAGAGGTGACACCATGTTTAACACGTTCAGTAACCTGCTTATAAAAATTGATGATCTCGTGTGGGGGATCCCGCTGATGGTTCTGATCCTGGCGGGCGGAATTTTGCTGACAATACGTCTGCGGCTCATCCAGACGCATAAGCTGGGACTTGCCCTGAAATGGATGGTGAAAAATGAAGAAGGCGGCAAGGGGGAAGTGTCCAGCTTTGCCGCCCTGTGTACTGCGCTTTCCGCAACGATCGGAACCGGTAATATCGTCGGCGTGGCAACTGCTGTATGTGCAGGCGGGCCGGGCGCACTGTTCTGGATGCTTGTTGCCGCATTTTTCGGAATGGCTACGAAATATGCCGAGGGACTTCTGGCCGTTAAATACAGAACCGTAGATGAAGAAGGCCACACGCTCGGCGGACCCTTTTACTATATCGAGCGCGGCATGGGACTGCGCTGGAAATGGCTTGCAAAATTGTTTGCCTTTTTTGGCATCTGTGTCGGTTTGTTCGGAATCGGTACCTTCAGTCAGGTGAACGGCATCTCCAGCGCCATCAAAAATTTCTTTGATCCGGACACGCTCCATGCAGTGACACTGCCCGGACTTGGTACCTATTCCATTGCCGTTGTTATTTCCTCTCTCGTCCTGACACTCTTTGTTGCGCTGGTACTGATCGGCGGCCTGAAACGGATTGCCGGCGTCAGCCAGATTGTTGTCCCGTTCATGGCAATCATCTATGTCATTTCCGTAGTCATTCTGATTCTGTGTAATCTGAAGGCTCTTCCAGGTGCAGTGGTTACGATTGTCACAGGTGCATTTAACCCGCGGGCAGTGACCGGCGGTGTTGTGGGAAGTATGATTGTCGCAATGCAGAAAGGTGTCGCACGCGGTATTTTCTCAAATGAGGCAGGTCTCGGAAGCGCTCCGATTGCAGCCGCTGCCGCACAGACCCATGAGCCGGTGCGGCAGGGACTTGTCAGTATGACAGGAACTTTTATTGATACCATTGTCATCTGTACCATGACCGGTCTCTCAATTGTCATGACCGGTGCCTGGCAGGTGGAAGGACTTGAAGGTGTTCAGGTGACGACCTATGCCTTCCAGCATGGTCTTCCCTTCTCCAGTCAGGTGTGCAGCTTTATCCTGATGATCTGCCTGGTTTTCTTCGCATTTACAACAATACTCGGATGGGATTATTACAGCGAACGCTGTCTGGAATACCTCTCCGGCGGAAAGAAACGTTCCGTTAAGATTTTCCGCTGGCTCTATATCCTCGCTGTCTTCATCGGACCGTACATGACCGTCAGCGAAGTCTGGACGATCGCCGACATTTTTAATGGACTGATGGCGATACCGAATATGATCGCGCTGTTTGCGCTGTCTGGCGTTGTGGCACACGAGACAAGGGCATTCTTTCAGGCCGGGAAGCATCTGTAAAAGGGAGCTTTAATTTACTTATTGTGAGGGGCCGTGGGTGCATATATGTCTCCCGGCTCAGGTGGAATTCGCCGTTAGACATATATGCACCCATGGCCCCGCGAAGGCAGCTATTCTTTCGCCTGCGGCCGCGCAACATGAAACAACACCGTAAACAGCGGCCATTCGCAGCGCCGCCAAAAAGTAAGCGCGAGGCGGTGGGGACAAATATATGTTCAATGGCGAATTCTACCTGAGCCAGGGAACATATATTTGTCCACACCACCTCAAGCGAACTCATTAAAAGTCCCCTTTAAACCGGAAGTTCCACTGCGTAATCGTTCCACGCAGTCGTCTCTGACATTCCGTCCAGATTTACCTCCTCTGAGTAATTCCCGACAGTGATGGTTATACTGCTGTCTCCCTGCACATAGACGGTCCCATCCGTTCCTTTGACTGTAACGGATTTACCCGCTGTATCTTCAATCGTTCCCGCGCAGTTCAGGCTTGTCAGAGTGCTGTCCTCTGTTACAATCCATACTGCGTCTTTGTCGATATTAAGTGCCGCATATCCGTCGCCGCCATTCCCGGCATTGCTCTCGTCCTGCAGAAATGCTCCGGTTAATGTACTGGAGCCGGTCATATAGAAATCCAGTTCACTGATGGAATCCCAAAGTACGTTGCCTTCCATCTCCTGATCTATCGCCGTAAAACTGCAGTCCGAACCATTTGCACCACTGCTGCCCCAGCCGCGTGCATTGCTGTTTCCTATGCATTTCAGGAAGAAATCATTTTCCTCTGCATACTGAATATCTACGTCATTCAGAATAAACGTTGACTCTGTGTTTGTTGTGTAGAACATACCGCCGTTTTGGGCTGTCAGCGTCCCGCCCTGCATTTCAAAGGTACTGTTTCCTTCAACAGAATCACCTGACATGCTCTGGTAGAGAATCACATTCCAGGTGCAGTCATTCTGCTCGTTTTCCGGCATATTTCCGGTCAGATCAGAATCAAACAGATGAATCGAGTTTTTACCTTCAATGCAAATTGCTTCGGATCCGTTCGCTGTCAAAGTGGCATTGTTTACAGCAATATTCGCGGTGGAATAAATTGCCGGCGAACCAGTACCGTTTGCTGTGTAGCTTCCACCGTCAACTACCATGGTTCCGCCGCCTCTGTCGCTGCGAATTGCTGCAGATGACTCGCCGTTTGTCGTAACATCCAGGTTATAGGCATAGAGTGTACCGCCGCCTGCTGCATGAATACCGCCTGAAGTGTCCTGTGTCGTATTGATTGTCGTATCCGCAACATATACCGTGCTGTTCTCACCGTAACTGAAAACGCCTGCACCACCTTTGGCATCTGTTGTGATTGTACTGTTCTTTACAGAAGCAGTACCCTCGGTTGTCAGAACAGCTGCGCCTACGCCGTAGAAGCTTGCATTGTCTCCACCGGTACTGTCATCGGAATCACGTGTTATGGTCATGTCTTCCAGATTGATTGCTGCACCGCTGCTGATCAGCGCAGCTTCCTCATCTGTCCCCGTGGACTCTATTGTCTCACCGGACACTTCTGCATCTTCCTCATACGTATTTACAGCACTGTAGCTGATATCTGCAGCCTGGCTGCCCGGAGCACCGCCCGGTGCTCCCTGTCCTCCTCCCGGCATTCCGCCGTTTGCGTCTCCGGCAGAAATCTTTACAGATGTCACATTTCCTTCATCATCTATGGTTACTTCAACTGTGTCGCCGACAGAAATATCTGCGATACTGAGTTCCTGTGTATCCTGCGTGTTCTGCGTTTCGTCATTCGCTGAGGTCTGGCTGTTCTGATTTTCACCATCCTCTGTCGTCTGGCCATTCTGATCCTCTCCGTCTGGTTTTGCCGGCGGCTCTCCCTGCGCTGCCTGTCCGTCTGAAGGTGCCTGGCCATCCGGCGGTGTCTGGCCATCCGGCGGCGTCTGGCCATCCGGCGGTGTCTGGCCATCCGGCGGTGTTTGACCGCTCTGGTCCTCTCCGTCCGGTTTTGCCGGCGGCTCTCCCTGTGATGCCTGGCCGTCTGAAGGTGCCTGGCCATCCGGCGGTGTCTGACCATCCGGACCTCCGCCTGATTCACGTGTTATACTTGTTTTTTCGCTCATATTGATAGCCAGAATTACTCCTGTATCAGCATCGTTATTATCCTGGTTATTTTCTGACTCCTGATCTTCTTCCGACTCCTGACCTTCTTCCGAATCCTGACTATTTTCTGACTCCTGATTCTCTTCAGAAGCAAGTCTTAAAGTGATCTGGTTGTCTGCGATCTCTGTCACTTCCCCTGAAACTGTCTGCCCGGCATAATCAGCCTGTGTTAGTACAGCAGTATCCGTTTCGGAATCAGTACTGACTTCTTCTGTTTTGACATTGCTTTCAGAAGTGCCACTTGTTTCCGATGACTGTGCTGAAGCTGCGATGCTTCCTGAAGTATTGCCTGCACATCCGGTTATTCCTGTTGATAAAGCAAGTACAAGACCAAGTACGATTGCGATGTATTTTCTTTTCATTGTTGTATGTCCTCCTGCATCGTATTATCTATCTTGCAACGTATCATAAACGACTTTCCTTAAATCTACCTAAAAGGGGGCTTTTAATGAGTTCGCTTGAGGTGGTGGGGACAAATATATGTTCCCCGGCTCAGGTAGAATTCGCCGTTGAACATATATTTGTCCCCACCGCCTCGCGCAATAAGAAAAGAGACCGCAAACGCAGTCTCTTCTCATATCGCTCATTATTTTGATCTTATTCTCATCTCGCAATTCTCGAAAAAGAATGCGGCAGATCAGGCTTCTTTGCGCTGCATTGCAGGCGGAAGCGGCTCCCATGCGGTGATGACACCGCGCGGGCATACCTGGTAGCACTTGCTGCAGCCGACGCACTTGTCGTAGTCGATCTTCGCAAGGTTGTTCTCCACGTGGATTGCGTCCTTCGGGCAGTTGTTCTCGCACTTCTTGCAGGCGATACAGCCGACGTCGCAGGCCTGAATGACCGGTTTGCCGCGCAGCTTGTTGCTGCATGCAACATGGAACTTCTTGCGTTTCTCGTATGGAACGAGCTCGATCAGATGCTGCGGGCAGGCCTTAATGCAGGCACCGCAGGATGTGCATTTCTCTTTATCAACAACTGCAACGCCGTCTTCAACATGAATTGCATCAAACTGGCATGCCTTGACGCAGTCGCCGAATCCGAGGCAGCCGAAATCACAGCTCTTCGGACCGCCGCCCGGAACGAACGGCATCATCTTGCAGCTCTCGATACCGGCATACTCATAGTATGTCTTGGTCTTGTCGCAGGTGCCGCTGCACATAACAAATGCAACTTTTTTCTCACGGCCTTCTGCATCAACGCCCATGATTTTTCCGACTTTTGCAGCGACAGCCGGGCCGCCTACCGGACAGGCATTGACCGGTGCCTTGCCTGCTGCGATTGCTGCAGAAAGTCCGTCACATCCCGGAAAACCGCAGGCACCGCAGTTGTTGCCCGGGAGAACCTCACGGATTTCTACAACACGCTCATCAACTTCCACCGCCAGCTTCTTGCCGGCCACACCGAGCATGATACCGATGAGGAGACCGACAACACCAAGTACGATGATCGTAATTACGATTGGATTCATTTATCATCAGCCCCTTTCTCAGATGATGCCCGAGAATCCGAAGAATGCCAGAGACATCAGCATTGCAGTAAGCAATACCATCGGCATACCACGGAAAGATTTCGGGATGTCATTATACTCCATTTTCTCACGAAGACCTGCCATCAGGATCATCGCCAGTGTGTAGCCCAGACCGGTCGCGATACCATTCACGGTACTTGCCAGAATGGAATTGCTGTCCTGCACGTTGTTGATTGCAACACCAAGCACTGCACAGTTGGTGGTGATCAGCGGCAGGTATATACCGAGGGCCTGATACATGGCAGGCATCGATTTCTTCATAAACATCTCGACCAGCTGCACGAGTGCCGCGATGACCAGGATGAATACGATGGTCTTCAGATAATCAAGTCCGAACGGATCCAGTACAAATTTATAGATAATAGATGCCACGAGAGAAGCCAGTGTCATAACGAAGACAACCGCTCCACTCATACCCTTGGCCGTATCAATCGTATTGGAAACGCCCAGGAAAGAACAAATACCCAGGAACTGGCTGAGAACCACGTTGTTCACGAGCGCAGAACCGATTGCAATAATTAATAATTCTCTCATCGATTATGCCCCCTTTCACTTTCCGGCACTCATAGCCATGCCTGTTGTTGCTGCCAGGATCTGCTCGCGCTCTTTCTTCGCTGCAGCAGCCGCCTTCTCTTCCTTGACTGCATTGCGCTTCTGAATAATGGCAATGACAATGGCAAGTACAAAGAATGCGCCCGGCGCCATGATGAACATGTTGATCGGCTGGAAGGATGACGGCATGATCTGGAAGCCAAGCAGTGTGCCTGCACCAAGAAGCTCACGGACTGCACCGAGAATTACCAGACCGACTGTGAATCCAAGGCCCATGCCGATTCCGTCAAAGAACGCCGGCACGACCGGATATTTACCGGCAAATGCCTCTGCACGTCCCATGATAATACAGTTAACGACGATCAGCGGAATATAAAGGCCCAGCGCCTCATAAAGAGACGGAAGATATGCCTTCAGCGCCAGCTCCGTAACCGTGACGAAGGAGGCGATCACACCGATGTAGCACGGCATACGCAGGCTGTTCGGAATAACCTTGCGCAGCAGAGAAATCAGGATGTTGGAAAGTACGAGGACCACCATCGTAGTCAGGCCCATGCCGATTCCGTTGGAAACGGATGTTGTAACAGCGAGCAGCGGACACATACCGATCATCTGTACCAGAACCGGATTCTCTTTGGCAATGCCGTTGTAAATACGCTCGACAGGGGTGTTAGGCGTTAATTCTTTTTTCGCACTCATGATGCCCCTCCTTCCATAACAATCTGATTCGCAAGCAGTCCGGCATTGACGCCGTTCACGACTGCATTGGTTGTGACTGTGGAACCGGAAAGCGCGTCGATCTCGTCGTCTGCAGAAGCACCGGTCTTGGAATATTTCACTTCCGGAACCTGTTTGCCGACAAACTGTGATTTGAACTCATCATTTGCGGCACGCATACCGAGACCTGCGGTCTCCTCGATTTTCAGATAGGAAATACCCTTGATTGTTCCCTCATTGTCGATACCGACTGTGAACTGGATGTCTCCGCCATAACCCTCGGAACTTGTCACCGAGTAAATGTGGCCGATTTCTGCACCGGATGCATCGACAGCGGTATTGATCTCATCAATTGTCTGTTTTGCAAGTCCGGCTCCGTCGAGCGAATTGCGAAGCTCTGTCGCCAGATCTTCTGTGATCTCGACCGCCTGGAATTCAGCAGCATCAGAGAAAACATCTACCAGTGCCGCGTCATGCTTAATCTGATCCTGTCTTGCGATCGGCTCTTTGGTTACGTAGTAGACGCTGCCGAGAATCGCGCCGAGAATCAGCGTCAGCATCAGGAGGAAAAGTGTATTTTTTACAATGTTATCCTGCTGCTTCTTCATGCCGCGTCACCTCCCTTCTTTTTCTCCCGGACAACGCCGAAGCCTGCCGGAATTGTCGCACGCTCGATGAGCGGAACCAGAAGGTTCGTAAAGATGATTGCATAGGATGTACCTTCTGCAGAACCGCCGAAGATACGGAAAATACCTGTCATGACGCCGAGGATTACTGCATAGACATACTGTCCTTTGACAGTGATCGGACGTGTGACATAGTCTGTCGCCATGAAGAATGCACCGAGCATGATACCGCCGCCGCAAAGCTCGCAGGCAATGTAGTAAAGATCAAATCCGCGTCCGCCGAAAATCAGGGCGAATACAGCAAACGTACCGAGGTAAACCAGCGGAATCCGCGGGGAAATTACCTTTGTACAGATCAGGAAGATACCGCCGATCAGCAGAAGCAGCGCAGATGTCTCACCGATTGTTCCCTTTGTGGTACCGAGGAACATGGAGAGCAGATTGCCTGTCTCACCTGCCTTGATTGCTGCAAGCGGTGTCGCACCGGATACAGTATCGACGATTTTGTTCGCAGCTGAACCGGCAACATCAAAGTTCGTCATGGAACCTGCAAACGAAAGCATCAGGAAGCAGCGTCCTGCGAGGGCCGGGTTCATGAAGTTCTGACCGAGTCCACCGAAGAACTGCTTTACGACCAGAATTGCAAATACAGAGCCGAGCACCGGCATCCACCACGCGATACGCGGCGGCATGTTCATGCCCAGGAGCAGCCCTGTAAGTGCTGCACTTCCGTCAGAAATTGTAATTTTACCTTTTGTAACTTTCTCATAGCAGTACTCTGTCAGTACAGCTGCCGCTATAGAGAGGATCAGAATCAGCGCCGCATACGGGCCGTTCAGCCAGACGCCGAACAGTGCAGCCGGAAGCAGTGCGATGATCACTGACAACATGATTTTGCTGGTTGTCACCTTCGCGCGGATATGCGGGGAAGATGAAACCTGAAATTTTCCTGCCATTCTTCTCTTTCCCCCTGTCCTTATTTCTTCGCTCTGGCTGCCGCAGCCGCTGCCAGACACATCTTACGCATGGATTTAATCGACTGTGCAAGCTGGCGTTTTGCCGGACAGACATAGGAACAGGAGCCGCACTCGCAGCACTCCATTCCGTCATTTGCGCGGAATTCGTCCATCTTGCTGTTGTCCGCAAACTGTGCCAGTCTGGTCGGAATCAGATGTTCCGGACAGGCCTCAACACAGCGTCCGCAGTTGATGCATGCTGACGGCTCGGATGCCGCAACATCATCATGTGCCATCGCCAGGATACCGCCCGAAGTCTTTGTAACCGGGATATTGGTACTGAACACAGAGAATCCCATCATCGGACCGCCGGCGATCAGTTTTTCGAAATCATCCTTCAGGCCGCCCGCCTGTTCGATCAGCTCTGAGAACAGCATACCTGTCGGTGTCATAAAGTTGCCCGGCTGATTGGCCGCATCGCCTGTCACAGTGACAACACGCTCCATCAGCGGCTTGCCCAGCACAACCGCATCATGAATTGCAGCGACAGTAGCAATGTTATCTACGATACATCCTGCATCTGCCGGAAGCATCTTGGAGTTAATCGCACGTCCTGTATTGGCAAAAATCAGCATACGCTCTGCGCCCTGCGGATATTTTGTCTTCATGACACGGACTTCGATACTGGAATCGCCGGAAGCTGCCTTCTGCAGTTTCTCGACACAGTCCATCTTGTTCGCCTCGACACAGATCTGTCCCTTTGCTTTCGGGAACAGGCTCAGCATAATCTGCAGACCTTCCACGATCTTTTCCGGATGCTCTAGCATCATGCGATAGTCACTGGTCAGATACGGCTCACACTCTGCACCGTTGATCTGAATATAATCAATCGCAGACGGGTCCTTCGGGGACAGTTTTACATGGGTCGGGAAACCTGCACCGCCCATGCCGACGACACCTGCATCCTTGATGCGTCCGAGCACCTCTTCTTTTGAGAGTGCGCGCCAGTCCTTTGCCGGCTCGTAGCTGATCTCCTCGTTTGCGTGGTCATTTTCGACGACAATACAATCCATCAGATTTCCTGCAGGCATACGCATCTTTTCCATGCCGGCAACCGTGCCGGACACACTTGAAAAGACCGGTGCAGAAACAAAGCCGCCCGCTTCCGCGATGACCTGTCCGCGTTTGACATGGTCACCTTTTTCAACGACCGGTTTTGCCGGAGCACCGATATGCTGCGAAATGGAAAAGTACAGCTTATCCCCAGCTTCCGCAGGACGGATTGCCTGGTCTTTTGCCAGCGCTTTTCCATCGTTCGGATGGATGCCGCCTTTAAATGTCAGCAGTCCCATCTTTCGTTACCTCCTAGCATTTTAATATCTACTATGTTACGATAATCTCTGCATAATGTACAGTATAACATACTTTCGGAGCCTTTATTTGTATGAAATTGCGCAAATCTTGTATCTTTAAAAATACAATGTTTCACATACCTGAGAACCTGTCAAAGACATCTGTGTTTTTTGATATTGAGACAACCGGCCTCTCCTGGCGGACGTCTCATCTGTATATGATCGGGTGTGCATTTTATGAAACAGAAAAATCCTGTCAGGCATCTGATGACAGCCTCGATCAGGAATCAGACGGTCGATGGATTCTGCAGCAGTGGTTTCTGGAAAAGCCGGGTGAGGAAAAGGAATTGCTGAAGTTGTTTTCCATTTTCCTGCAGGAGCATCCATGGGATACACTGGTACATTACAACGGTACAACCTTTGATATCCCCTATCTGCACAATAAGTACCAGTTTTATGACATCACCGATCCGTTTTCCGGGATCACGCAAGATTCTCCCGAAGCAAAAGGCAGTTCCCCGGATAGTTTCATGATGAGCCGGGATCTCTATCAGGAAATCCGTCCGTATAAAAAGCTGCTGGGAACAACCTCGCTAAAGCAGCGTGATCTGGAAGTCTGCTTCGGTCTGCCGCGCGATGACTGTTTTTCCGGCGGCGAGCTGATCGATGTCTATCAGAACTATCTCCGAACGGGTGATGATACACTTCTGGACTGCCTCTGGCTGCATAATTATGAAGATGTGCAGAATCTGCTGCCCATTTGCGCCGGTGTAAATGCATACCGGGAACTGTTCGGCGGTGCATTTCATATTATAGAAATAGCGCACCCTGATGAATCTGGCGTTCAGGCTGCACTGACCGTTCGCCTGACACTCTCTTCGCCCCTTCCGGCACCGTTCTGTGCCGAAGACGATTGCTGCATGCTGCGCGCAGAAAAAAACTGCGCAGTCCTCACTATTCCGGTATACGAAGGAGAACTGCGCCACTATTTTAAAGATTATATAAATTATTATTATCTGCCCGATGAGGACATGGCCATCCACAAGAGTGTCGGAACATTTGTTGATCCCGCACACCGGAAAAAAGCGACGGCTGATACCTGTTACCAGCGTGCTGCAGGGAGCTTTCTTCCACAGATGCAGGAACGGTTTTCACCACTTTTCAAAAAGAACCGCAAAGATAAGATTTCCTGGGTTCAGACTTCCGTCATCAGAGACAACACTGACGATGCAGTTATGAAAACGTATCTGCTCGACTTTCTGCAGTTCATCTGATTATCCGGCGAACCGTTCCCAGCTCACACCCTTCTTTTCCACGGCCATTTCACCGGTGCGTACCGCCGCTCAACCTTGTGCAGCAGATACATCGCGTCCCGCTCGGAATGATAGCGTCTGCGCAGGCGCACCTCATGTAAAGACAATCCCTCTTCTTTTTCTGCAAGTTCTTCCATCAGAAATGCCTGCGCATTCTGTACGGAAGACTGTCCGGAATAGAAATACAGTGCCTTGCACGAAGGATCATCTGAATGCGGCCTGACAACAGGCCGCAGCGCGTAAAAGACTGCCTGATTGTTCTCATACAGATCGCGCAGCACACGCTCCAGCTGATCCGGTGTATTGATAATCTTAAAATACACAATCTCCCTGGTATCGTAGATTTCCCCTTCCAGGTAGCTCCGGTACGGAGAACGCTTCATCTTGGCATACATACCCTCTTCCGCCGTGATCATCGGACCCCGGTGAAAAATACAGGTCTTGTCCCCATGGATGGTATAAACAAAATATCCGATTCCAAGCCGGTCCAGACATTCTGCGAGTGCTCCCGAAAGCGCAGCTGCAACCGGCTGCACGTAAAGATACTTATTTTCATTCATATCATAGACAGCTGCGCCGTCCATCACAATCAACGGCATATTCATTTTTACCGTGCTCATCTGCGAGACCAGAAATGCCGGCGCATGCTCGGACATCAGACAGATCTTCGCCCCGTCGTTATATAGATGGTTCAGACGAAACAATGCCGCCGGTGCAATCTGCGAGAACCGGTCCGGCACCAGATCTTTAATCCGCAGGAAAAAAACCAGATTCCTGTTTCTGCTTCTGGGCAGCCGGAACGTGTTGACGACAATCGAGACGCCTGTTCCGATCAGAACATCCGCCACCCGGGTTCCTGCCCTCGTAAACGGCTCCTCAATTTCTGGAAAAGCAATCACCAGACAGATAAATACAATCGCCGACAGGCTCGATGCATCCGGCTGCCGGAACAAAACTGCACTATAAAGTGCTAGCAGCACGCCGCATGCCATCAGTGCATACAGAACAAAACGGTTTGCTCCGATTGCCGGCACTGCCGTCACCAGCAAAAGAAACAGCATGCCCCACACAGTACCGATCAGGGTTCCCGTGATACGGTTGATCGCATATGCACGCGCGTCCTGCACATATGGCTGCATACAGATAATCGCTGCAATCGCCGCTTCTGCCGTCATGTCCAGTCCGTAGCGTCCCCGAAAGGCCGTAATCAGAAAACACAGATAGACTGCAATCGTTGTCTTAATAATTCGCTGGCCAATGTGCGGAAAAACACGGGTGTCGCAAACCAGCGTGTTGTCCGTCACATGGGATGGCGGCTGTTTGTTCATTGTTTATTTCCCTTTACTGATGGGCTGTGGCTCCGGCATTCGAGAAACGAACCAGCTTCCCGTATGCACCCGAACTGCCGGCGAACTCTCATGGAAACCTTCTGAAAAGGCGCATGCTCCGGAACCATTCAGCAGCATCCCGAAGCGGTGCTTATTCTAACCCATATATATTTGTCCGTCAATACACTCCGACAGAATCCTTACAATGCAGGCAGGGAATCCCTGTTTCTGCCTGCGGCAGAGATAGTTCCAATTTCCTGCATCTGTTTTCTTATGGTTATTTGACACCAACTTCTGAAAACATTATAATATAGGATATTTTTCAAGGAATATTCTTTTTTTATTCCATCTTCAGCTACAGAGCAGCAAGGAGTATGAAATGGAAAAAATACTGGACCTTTCTTTAAATGATCAGCGCGAAGAACTGGATTATGAAAACGAGCGGTTTCCTTTCCGGGAGTATATCGACAATTACGATCACTTCCCGGAACAGTGCTTCCCGGCCCACTGGCACCCGGAATTTGAACTGCATCTGATCCTGCGCGGCAGCATTGAATTCCGCGTAGAAGGCAATTCTGTCCAGCTGAAATCAGGCCAGGTAATCTACATCGCGCCGAACAGCATTCACACTGCCCGGGCGCTCACAGAAAATTCACTTTCTTACAACATTATTATTCTTCCCGATCTGCTGACCGGATTTCTTCAGTCCATCAACCGCGTACAGGACAGCCGGCCGCTCAACACCCTGAAACCGGACTATTTTATTGTCGATCCGGACGCTAAGGAGGGATACAATATCGCAGAGTCACTCAGAAAGCTGTATTATTCCAACACGAACGATTATCAGGAATTATTTCTTTTTGAAAACCTGCTTGCCATCTGGCGGAATCTCCTTCTGGTTTTCCCAAAACAGGTTATGACAGTTGAAGACCCGCACGCCGCACTGCAGTCAGAGCGTATGAAGGCAATGATTGATTTCATTCATCAAAATTATATGCAGTCAATTACCATCAATGAGATCGCCGAATCTTCCAACATCAGCAAAAGTGAGTGCTTCCGGTGCTTCTCCACTCTATCCGAGATGACGCCAATGGAGTATCTCAATAATTACCGGTTAATGCAAGCCTGCAAATTGCTGCTCAATACGAATGACAGCATGACAGACATCTGCTTCCAGACCGGCTTTAACAATACCAGTTATTTTGCCAAAAAATTCAAGACTCAGTACGGCATGACGCCGAAAGAATACCGCACGAATAATCTGGTTGCATTCTAAAATCTTACATGCCCGGAAACTGCAGCAGTTTTCCGGGCATGTTCTCTGTTCTTGATCAGTTTCAGTCTGAACCACATCTTTATTATTTCAATTTATCCAGATAAATCAGCAGCTTTTCCTGTTCAAGGTCATGATACAGGGTCCATGACCGGCCTGAAACGCAGTACAGGCCTGCGACCGCCTTGTATCCGTCATATTTCGGGTTGAGCTCCGCGATCCTGTTCGGAATTGTTTTCAGAAGCTCCGGCTGAAATAATACGGTCCTTGCATCTTCATGAACAGCCCCGTACAAAATCCCGCTCTCTACAAGATCCTGGAAGAAATGACTCCCATAGGACAGTTCCGGCTGATAACCTGCACGGGACTCCGCCATCTCAAATACGGCTGTCATTCCGCTGATGTCTGCAAATGATACCGGCACACCCAGTTCAGGAGACGAAGTGCCCACTCTTCCGGGAAGCATCAGAATGATTTTTTGATTCTGATTCCGGAATTTCCAGTTAATGTCATGGATCAGATTTGCAATTCTGTTTTTCTCGCTGTATGGCATGTTGTAGTACCTGACAGGGTCAATATAGATCACATAGTCAAGCATTTCCCGGCAGGAATTTCCCATCGACGCATGTTCGCTTTTCAGGAAGATATGTTCCGGCTTCTGCTCCGCCGGCATGACTATCTGCTTTTCATCTGACGGTCCCTGCAGCGGCCGGCACTGCAGCAGATTGATGACATACTCGCCATTTTCTGCGAGATTAACTGCAAATTCCAGATCCACGGCATTTCCGTATGCCTTGTGCAGCACCTGCAGGATTTCTCTCAGGTCCTCCATCAGCGCATGATTCTTTACAAGACCGGCACAGCTGATGTACCGGATCTGTCTGGATTCTCCCCGCTCGCGGAAGCTACGCTCAGCATCGGTATCATTCGACAGCAACATTCTCTGCAAATAGCCCGGCAGGTATTTTTCAATGCGGGACAGCGGGATCTGTGTGAGTTTTCGTTCGCTGCAGCTGATCAGACCGACTAACTGCTGGGAATGCCTGTGATGATCACCGGATGAATGAAATGATGTGGCTTCCGGCCGGTCCAGACTCACCAGACGCGGATAGGAACCCCCTGTCTGATCTACTGCCATGGTGCCCAGTCCCATAACCAGCCGCAGCATTCCAGCTGCCGGATCCAGATCTTCCAGAAACCGGTAGGCGCTGTGCGAATAGCCCACGCCTGCAGCGCACGGCATGAAATAATCCCCAAAATAAGTACCCGAAACGCGCTGGACCAGCAGACCCATCTGCTCATCTCTCTGGCTGAGTCCCCGCTGCAGCCGGTATTCCAGCGCAGAGGGATTCATCGTGCTGGCATACACTGTTCGGATTGCATTCTCAAATTCAGCCAGCCGCTCTTCCGGCGTTCCGGTATTTGCGCAGAAAACCGATTCATATTTTCCGGCAAATGCATTACCGAATCCGTCCTCAAGAATGCTGCTGGAGCGTACAATGACCGGACACTGTCCATAGTAGTCCAGCATGCGCACCAGTTCCTTTCTGATTCTTTCCGGAAATACACCCTGTTCGATTCGTTCCTGTAATTCTTTCCCGGCAGTAAAATATCCTTCCTCTGTCTGCTGCAGGATTCGCAGCTCCCAGAGGCCGTTGGCGACAAGATAGGTATAATACACATCCGATCCAACAAAAAATGAGTCGTGTGGTTCCAGACGCATCGCAAGATCCGGCCGCAGGTTCTCAATCAGCTTGCGGGAGAGCAGCATGCCGCAGGTCTTGCCGCCGACAAGACCTGTTCCCACCATGTGTTCTTTAATAAAAAAATAGTCCTCCGGCGTGAAATGCTTTACGATCAGTTTCTGCAGTTTTTTGTCCCGCGTGAGCATGATCTTACACATCCAGGAACAGGTTTCCTCCAGATTATATCCTTCCTCATAGTCTCTTCTTGCTCTGTAGAAAAACCTGTCCCAGCTGTCCATCCGCCCGGCGCCGCCGGGACGCCCGTAACGTTCGAGTGCATGATGGAACCTTGCCAGAATCACCCCGTCTTCGATCGGTTCAAACTGTCTGCTTTCTCTGATCAGATAATGCGGATGATAACCCGCTGCCGGAACCGTTCCGGACAGCTTCTGCGCACGGACATACACTCTTCCGTTTTCTGCATACAGATCCAGAAAATCATCCGCCCGGTCCCGGATCCCTGCAATTGCTTCTTCTGAATGTCTGCTCCGGATCAGTGGAAACACGGCTCGGCTTCCGGTCTCTTTGATCAGCGGCGTAATCAGGCTGAAAAAGTTTTCCATCATCATATCGGTTGACCAGATTTCCTGCAGTTCGGACAGACAGTCAAACAGAAACAATGCCCCCGCATGATTTCGAACCGCCTGAAATACATCGGCAGTGAAACGCTCAAACCTGTGCGAAAGTGGTATCTGAATGACACATGTTCTTTCGGGAAGCATTCCCCAGACAGAACTGAACCTGAATTTTGATGTATCTTCCGGCACGGCCGGCACATCTGTCCCGTCAAACTGCGGCACAAAAAGAAGATAGACCAGCGGGCGAACAGGCAGCCCCGGTTCTTCCTGTGCGAGAATTACATCAAGAATATCATGGAGATCCTCCAGTTTTGTGACCTGCCACGCGATGTTTGCGTCATCGCCGCTCTGGAAAATTGATTCTAACAGACTCATGGAACCACCTCTGTTCATAGTTTGCCGGCCGCCGGAGACTGCGGCCGGATCATCTTCCGACATAATATATGATATGACCCGGTCGGCATTTTACTGCCTTCCGGGTCATACGGTGTATGAATGATTCAAGGAGAATCCGTTTTTATTCAGATACGTTCTACCGTACCTTCCCATGTATCCATATATTTCTTACGTGATTCTTCATCATACCAGTGCTTCGTGACAGTCTTCGCTCTTGTATAGAAACGGACACCGTCCAGACCGAGTACGTGCTGGTCACCAAAGAAGGAATTCTTATTGCCGGAGAACGGGAAGTATGCTGACGGCACCGGAATTCCGACGTTGATGCCGACCATGCCACCGTCAGTCAAAAGCTCAAACTGACGTGCATAGTAACCGTTCTGTGTGAAAATGACAGAGCCATTCGCAAACGGATTGGCATTCATAATTGCGAGACCTTCTTCAAAATTCTTCACACGCTTGATGGAAGTAACCGGTCCGAAAATCTCACAGTCGCCGACAGACATGCCCGGTTTTACGTGGTCAAAGATCGTCGGTCCGACAAAGAAGCCGTTCTCATAGCCAGGAACAACAATGTCACGGCCGTCCAGAACAAGTTCTGCACCTTCGTCTACGCCCTTCTGGATCCAGTTGCAGATGGATTCTTTGTGTTTTGCATTTACAACCGGACCAAGCTTTGTCTCCGGATCATATGCACAGCCGACCTTCATTGCCATTGCCTTCTCTTTCAAAAGTGTCACGAAGCGGTCTGCGATACTCTCCTGCACGACAACAACCGGGAGTGCCATGCAGCGCATGCCTGCACATCCGTATGTTGAGTTGATAATTGCGTTGGTTGTACTTTCCAGATCACAGTCTTCCAGAACGAGTGCATGGTTCTTTGCTTCGCACTGCGCCTGCACACGCTTGCCGTTGGCCGCTGCAACAGAATAAATATGCTTTCCGACGCCAGTAGTGCCGACAAAAGTGACTGCCTTAATGCGCGGATCTGTCAGGAACAGTTCTGACTCTGTCCGGCTGCAGGTAACGAGATTGACAACACCCTTTGGGAACTTACCTTCTTCATAAAACAGTTCCATGATGCGCATTGCTGTCAGTGGTGTATAAGAAGCAGCTTTCAGTACGACCGTATTTCCCGTTGCAATTGCCAGCGGGACCATCCAGCCCCACGGAATCATTGCCGGGAAATTAAATGGTACAATTCCTGCAACAACACCGAGCGGCATCCGGTAAGTAGCTGTGTCGAAGCCTGTTGTGACCTGCAGAGATGCAGAACCCTGGGTCAGATACGGCGCTGCACATGCCAGTTCTGTCGGTTCGATCGCCTTCAGAATATCACCGCGCGCCTCTGTGAGATTCTTACCGAGTTCCTTTGCGCAGAGTACGGTAAGCTCTTCCAGATGTTCCTGCAGGATATTCCTCCAGCGAAACAGCATCTGTGTCCGTTTGCTCAGCGACATCAGGGACCACTCCGGAAATGCGGCCTGTGCAGAAGCAATTGCCTCTTCCACTTCATCCCTGGTACAGCAGGGTACTTCCGCGATCACTTCACCTGTGGAAGAATCGGTAACCGGCATCCATTTGTCTGTTTTTGACTCTTTCCAGATACCGTCAACACAGTATCCTTTTCTGATCACATCACTCACGTTGTATTCCTCCTACGCTTTTCTCTCCAAAACTTTCAAAACTTTCTCGACAATGTACGGCGCTGTCAGTCCGAACCGCTCCATCAGATAATCCTGCTGTCCCACTTCGCCGAATTCATCCTGCACACCGACACGCTCCATCGGCACAGGACAATGCTCCGCGAGGATTTCCGCCACGGCACTGCCTAGTCCGTTAATAATATTATGGTTTTCGGCTGTTACGATCGCGCCGGTGCGCTCTGCCGCTGCCACAACAGCGTCAACATCCGCCGGTTTAATCGTAAACATATCCAGAACACCTGCATCAATTCCCTGCTCTGCCAGCAGGTCCGCCGCCTTGACGGCCTCACTGACGCAGATGCCGATCGCTATAATTGTGGCATCCCTGCCTTCCCGGACAGAAACTGCTTTCCCGATCTGAAAATCCGATCCGGCTTCATATACCCTGACCGTCGCTCTTCGTGGAAATCGCATATAAACGACGCCTCTGTAAGTTGTCAGCTGCTTTGTGATTTCCCGCAGCATCACCGTGTCTGTCGGTTCGAGTACGGTCACTTCTGGAAGATTCCGCATGATTCCCATATCCTCAAAGGACATGTGCGTTCCGCCGTTATAAGTTGCCGTCACACCTGAATCACCGCCAATAATTTTTACATTCTGGCCGGCATACGCACAGCTCAGAAACACCTGATCATAGACTCTGCGGCTCGCGAAGCAGGAAAACGTGTGATAAAACGGATTCAGCCCCGCCGCGGACAGACCCGCAGCTATGCCGGTTCCATTGGACTCGGCAATTCCGACATTAAAATGACGGTCGGGATATTTCAGTTCAAATGACTTCATTCCCATAGAAGATGTCAGGTCACAGTCTACAGCCACAATGGCGGGATCTTTCTGTGCCGCTTCCATCAGCGCTGCGCAGTAGGCATCACGCATATCCACGGTATCCGGTACCCTATCTTTGACAAGCTTTACCACTTTAGATCACCTCCCGGATATGTCCCATTCTCGTATCTGCGTTCGATTTCCGCAGCTGCACTGGCAGCCTGCTCCGGTCCGAATGTCAGATAATGATTAAATTCTTCCCGCTCTGCAAAATCAATTCCGATCCCTTTTATGGTATCCAGTACAATCGCATGCGGCACGCCGGACACTCCTTTTGCTTTTTCGATGGCATTGTAAATTGCCTCCGTATCAAAGCCGGGAACTGTCTGTGCGTCAAATCCGAAGGCCCGGAACTTTTCTTCAAGATCAAGCGGCTCCAGAACTTCTTCCAGTCTTCCGTCAAGCTGCTTCTTGTTCCAGTCGACAAAGACAAAGAAGTGATCCAGTCCAAAGCTGCGCGCCGCCTGCGCGCCTTCCCAGATCTGTCCCTCGTTGCACTCACCGTCACCCACGATACAGTAGGTATAGGAATCATGACCGAGATACCGATTCCCAAGTGCAATTCCCACGGCAGATGACATGCCTTGTCCGAGGGATCCTGTGCTGATATCTACACCCGGTACCTTCCTGCAGTCGGCATGACTGGGGAGTCTTGTCCCATTCTGATTGACCGTTTTCAGCCATGCCTTTGGAAAATAGCCCTTCAGCGCAAGTGCGGCATAGAGTGCAGGGGCGCAATGCCCCTTGGAAAGTACCAGATAATCTCTTTCTTCCCATCCCGGATTGGCCGGGTCGATCTTCATCACGCCGCCATAAAGAACGGCCAGAATATCCGCAATCGACGCAGAACCGCCGATATGACCAAATCCGGCTTCTCCGATGGCTTTTACCATTTCAATCCGGATATCCGCACTGAAGCGCCGGATTGCCTCCATACTCATCTGCGTCATTATTCACTCTCCTTAAAGATAGGTGCCTCTTCCGTGCTGTGCAGTTACAACACGCTTCACTGCGATCAGATACGCACCGGTGCGAAGGGAGACACTGTTCTCCTTCGCGATGTCCCAGACACCCTTAAATGCATCATCCATCATTGCGTGCAGCGTCTCTACAACGCGTTCTTCTGTCCAGAGATATGCCTGAATGTTCTGCACCCACTCAAAATAGGAAACAATTACGCCGCCGGCATTCGCAAGGATATCCGGTACTACATAGATTCCTTTGCAGTCCAGAATCTCATCTGCCTCGCTGGTTGTCGGACCATTCGCCGCCTCGACAATCACAGAAGCTCTGATTTTGTCGGCGTTGTCAACATTGATCATATTTTCCATAGCAGCCGGTACCAGAACATCGACAGCAAGCTCAAGCAGTTCTTCATTCGTGATAAATGTAATTCCTTCCGCTCTGTAGTCCTTCAGAAGGTTCTTTCTGTCCTGCTTCAGATATTCCAGGATTTCCGGAATATTCAGACCGTCTTCCTTGTAGATGCCGCAGGAGACATCGCTGACGCCTACAACCTTCATACCTTCCCGATACAGGAAGTCCGCAGTCGCAGAACCGACATTTCCCATTCCCTGAACAGCAACCGAAGTGCCTTCCATCTTCTTTCCGAGCTTTGCAAGGATGTTGTTTACTGTCATCATGACGCCGCGGCCGGTTGCGCTTCCGCGTCCGAGAATTCCGCCAAGACCGATCGGCTTGCCTGTTACACAGTTCAGAACGTTATGCGTATTGAGCTTGCTGTAAGTATCCATAAACCAGCCCATGATCTGCGGTGTTGTTCCGACATCCGGTGCAGGAATATCTTCTTCCGGCCCAATTACAGGTGCAATTGCCTGTGTATATTTCTGGGTCAGAACAAACAGTTCACGTTCAGAAAGCTTCCGGGGATCGACTGCGACGCCGCCCTTGCCGCCGCCGAATGGAACATTCACAACGGCACATTTGAAACTCATCCATGCAGCCAGCGCTTCCACTTCGTTCTGATTGACAGCAGGATGAAAACGGATGCCGCCTTTCGCCGGACCACGCGCGGTCGAATGCTGAATACGATATGCTTCAAACACGCGGAAACTGCCGTCATCCATCACCATCGGAATGGCAACCTTCAGTTCCCGTTCCGGATACTTTACTGCCGCATATTCGTTCTCCTGATATCCGAGAATCGATGCAGCCTTGTCAACAACTGCCCAGACATTCTCAAGCGGATTATACTTATCAGCCATTTTCTTCTTCCTTTCCTTCAAAATACACCGCCTGACACATGCTATGTGCGAGACGGTACACTTCCCCACCATCTGCAGACGCACAAATACAAAAGCAATACCGGGCGGAATCTGACGCAACGGATCATGCGTTTTCCTTCGCACAACCCGCCGCGTACGCTTCTGCTCATTCATCCTGTTTTGTTATCTGCAGGTTTTATATTATGAGGCTAATCCCTGTGTACAGACTGCCTTTCTTTTATAATTTCTTTACAGATTCAGTGTCTTCAGTACATCTTCTGCTGCGTTCAATGTCTCAGCGACATCCGCCTCAGTATGAGAGTAAGTGACAACCAGACGCTTCGGCTCTGCCGGTACAAAGAAGTAGCCGCGCTCTACCATTGCTTTTCTGAACGCGATAGATTTCTTTGCATCTCCCTTCAGGATTTCTTCCTGATTACGGAACGGTCCCTTTGCGAACAGCGGAATGTTGATGGAACCGTAACCGAGCATTTCCGCCTCCACACCGAGTCTGTCGAAAATCTCCTGCATGCCCTTGCGGAATGTCTCGCCGAGCTTAAAGATGTATTCATGTACCGGCTCTTTCTCCATGACGCCAATGGTCGCAAGACCTGCTGCGAGGCATACAGGCGGTGCATTGTACGTACCCTGGAAGCTGACGGTTCCTGCCGGATTTGTGTTGAACTTGTCCATCAGTTCTGCTTTGCCCGCTACAATCGCGATCGGATAACCGTTGCCGATAGCTTTGCCCATTGTGCACAGATCCGGTGTGACGCCGCAGATCTTCTGATAGCCGCCAAGGCCTACGCGGAATCCGGTAACAACTTCGTCAAAAATAAGGTATGCACCGTATTCATCACACAGTCTTCTCAGTCCCTGCAGGAATTCTGTCTGGCAGACAACCGCGCCCATATTATGAACGATTGGCTCAATAATGACGCAGGAAATCTCTCCCTTGTTTGCCTTGAATGTTTCTTCCACATTCTCAAGATCGTTCAGACGGCAGATCAGTGTCGCATCAACTGCCGGTGCGAACATACCATCGGAACCCGGTGCTCTTGTGTACAGTTCATCGACTGTGTTGGCATAGCAGTTACGGAGAACATAATCATGCCATCCATGGAAGCATCCCTGGAATTTGATGATTTTGTCGCGACCGGTTGCAGCTCTGCAGACACGAATTGCATGGTAGGTTGCCTCAGAACCGGATCCTGCGACCAGAACCTTCTCTGCACACGGAACATGCTCTACAATCTTCTCTGCAAACCTAATCTCCAGCTCGGAAGTACCAAGGCCTGTCGCACAGACTTCATCGACTGTCTTCTTCACTGCCTCGTCAACGTCCGGATAGTGATAACCGAGAATATTGACGCCCCAGCCTGCGTTGTAATCGATGTACTTTTTGTCCTCTACATCGTACATATATGCACCTTTTGCATACTTCCATGCCTTAACCGGCTCAATCTTTCTGACGGCTGAGTTAACGCCGCCCGGAATCACTGCTTTTGCTCTTGCTACCATCTGTTCATTCGTCATTTCTGTTTTCCTCCACCTTTATCTCGAATTTTTATTTATCAAAAATCTAACCGGTTCATCAGATCGCTTTGATCTCGTAGCCTGCTTCTCTGAGTTTTTCTGTAAGTACCTTTACGTTGTTCTCAGAGAATGGATTGTCTCCGTGGACACAGATTGAGTCCGCGCCGAATGTAAGCGTCTCGCCGGAGCCGATCACAACGCTTCCTGTCTCCAGGAAGCTGACCACACGTCCTGCCAGAGCATTGGCGTCTGCAGCTGCGCCGTTGTGATACTTCGGAGTGATGACGTTTCCTTCTGCGTCATAATCTGTATCGGAATTGAACTCTCTCACATATGTCATATTCTTTGCCCGCACTGCATTTCCGATCGCAGAATTTACAAGTGATCCGGAATGATAAATCGGAAGCTTCGGATCAATATCATAAACAGCATCTACAAATGCCTTCGCCATCATTTCATCCTGCCCCATCATGACATAAAGCTTTCCGTGCGGTTTTACATGATGCAGCGGAAGATCATAGAGTTCACACATCTGCTTCAGTGCGCCGACCTGATAGATCGTATCTGTGTACAGCTCCTCGGCAGTCACCTTGATCTCACGCCTTCCGTAGCCGACCAGATCACGGAATCCCGGATGTGCACCGACAGCCGTTCCGTTCTTCTTTGCCAGCTCTACGGTTTTCTTCATGACCAGCGGATCTCCTGCATGAAAACCGCATGCAACATTGGCAGCCGGAATATATGGCATCATCGCCTCATCATTGCCTATCTTATAAAGGCCGAAACTTTCACCCATATCACAGTTGATCTCAATATACTTTGACATTTTCTTCTCCTTTCGTCTCATTCATACAACTTTATTCCGGATACCGGATCCCTTATGATTTCCGATTTGTCCGCATCCATTTGATAATCTATTTATATCGTTTTTACTGTTTTGGTTCAGTCATTTTTATTTCAGAAAAACAACACAATCTTCCCAGTTCCACGGTGCAAAAGTTATATCCCCGGAAAAGCTGCAGGCATCAAAGAGGAGCAGCCGCATTAAGCAGCTGCCCCTTCTTCTGGTGTTACACTAAATATAATGGTCTTCTTTGAAGTATGCGTTATAGCTCTCCCGAAGATGATCTGCTTCTTCCATGCTGGTGTATTTGAACCGAATTTTCCCGCCGATCCGGCACTGGGCCACCTTCCACTGGGCAGCGGAAGGGATTGTAAACGGACAGAAATATCCGCCGCAGGGAACACAGTCCGGTGTTGTGATAACCGGTGTCTCGCCGCACAAATTGATGCAGTAGAGCGGATATCCTGTGTCGAATATATTGGAAGGATGGGATCCGGCCTCTTTGTCCTTGTTCTTTGCCTTCTCACTGAATGCAAAAACAGGTCCCTCCAGCCGGTAACCCACGCGATTTGAATTGTTCTGGATCTTCCACTCGGCAGTAAACATCAATTCGATGTCATCCGGTGTCAGATAATCCATATAGTAACCATCCATCAACTCTACAACCATGGGATCTGACAGAATCGGCACATAGCGTCCGCGCAGACGTTTCCCAGCATTCTTCAGACTCTTGATTTTTCCGGTTCGAAGAACATCGTCTTTCATCAGTACACGGCCTTTGTAACCGCCAGCTCCGCAGATTGCCATGGTGGATTTGCTGCCCAGATATTCCGGCACGTCAATTCCGCCGGAAATGCTGACATACCCCCACTGTCCCATGGTATTTTCAGGACGGATCACCAGCACGTCGCCTTTTTTTACATAGAGTGCCTGCCACATTGGGACAGTATTTCCATTCAGACGGACCTTGCATGGAAGTCCCGTGACGGCAACCAGCGCCTCACCGCGGAACTGGATAAACGGACCGACATAGATAAACTCAATCCCTGCCTCGTCCAGATCATTGCCGACCAGCAGATTACCAACACGGAGTGCCAGATTATCCATCGCACCGGACGGCGGAAAGCCGAGATCCTGATAGCCCAAACGTCCCTTCGGATCCTGAATGGAGGTCATCATTCCCTGATTCAGTATTTCAAATTCTACGGGTTTTTTGTACAGTCCGAACATCAGTCTGCCCTCCTGCGCTTTTTCGTCTCCAGAGACGCTTCGTATGCATTCAGATCCAGCTTCGCACCCCAGTCGATATTATAACGGTATGTTCCCATTTCGCACTGCTTCTTAATGTCCTCGAACTCTTCTCTGTCAACAGGGCGATAGCGGAAACGGTCTCCGATCCGTGCGAGAACCGGTGATTTCTTAAAATCCGGAAGCTTCTGCTCGATCTGCAGAAGCGGTGTCGGAAGCATTCCGAACAGCTGATATCCGCCCGGAGAAGCGGTCGTATAAAGTGACACATTTGATCCGCCAAGTCCGATGGACAGCGGCGGCGTCGAGGTGCGCGGCGGATTGTACTTCGGAACACTCAGCACATAATCCGGATCCATACAGACCGTCGACGGAAGTCCCGGTCCTACACTCAGGTAAACCACAAGATAATACGGTGTGGAGAGATACCGGATCAGTTCATCCAGACCACTCAGGTGATTCTGTTCAATGATAAAATCGACATCATACTGCTTCGGCGTGACCGTCCTGCAGTATTCCTCGATCGCCTCCTTTGTCCAGGGATCTGCAAAAAGCACAGGCAGTTCAACAATTCTGGACGATACAATGATATTATCCTTTGTCTGGATTTCCTGATCAATCAGCTTCTTGATCTCTGCGCGGAATTCTTCCGGCCGCACCAGATTCGGGTCGAACCGGATCAGCAGAGAAGTGTTGCACGGAACCATATCAACAGCGCCTTTGACTTTGTGCTCTCTGATCAGATTCATCAGCATGACCGCTTTGATTCCAGCCGGAACCGAACGGATCTGTCCGTAATCCGCCAGCAAAAAGCTGTCTCCGCAAAATGAAAGTGAATACTGCTCCTTCTTCATGCGCATGCTTCCTTTCTGAAATGATCAGTTGTTTTCTGCAATCTGTCTCATGAATTCTGTGATCTCCCGGACTTTGGAATTCTGATAAAGACAATCCATAAACCCTTTATGACCCGCTATTTTTTTCAGTGATTCCGGAGATTTCTCATTGACAATTTCCAGCACTTCCATAACGGAAAGTGCCACCATTTCCTTCTTATCACGCAGATCTGACGCCCAGATTTTCTGCATGGCGCCGCGCTCCGGCGGATAGCCTGTACCCGGCTCACAGGAGAACAGGTTCTCAAATGCATACTGCAGATTGATGTCTGCTGCCCAGCCGAATCCCTTGCCAAACGGAAGCGATACAGCATTTCCGTTATTGATCTGTACAAACAGATACCCGTCTGACGGATCAATCATGTAACCGCAGTACACCCCCGGATAAGAATTCAGAGAAATCATAGCACCCTGACCGGTTCCGCATCCGGTTACGACAAAGTCAAGTGCACCGGAATTCAGCAGAATGCATGCTGCCAGTCCCAGATCGTTGTAAAGAAGCTCCGGCATGTCATCGACTGCCGTCATCCCGACATTGTATACCTCATGTCCGTGTCTCTCAGCCGCGCGACGCAGTTCTTTCATAATGATGCTGTTCTTGGAGACCTGACTCATTTCATTTAATAATCCGATTTTCATAACACATACCACCTATTTTATTTATTTTTGCTGAAACAATCTGATCTTGGCTCTGACGACTTCCATAACTTCCTGCTTTGCACGATCGTACATTTTGTAAATGTCACCGCCGGAAGCAGTCTCCCCGAGTCCCTTCATAAATGCCAGCCGCAGTTCCGTCGCGACATTGATCTTGCGTATTCCCAGAGAAATAGCCTTCCGGATCATATCCTCCGGAATACCTGAACCGCCGTGCAGGACAAGATGGGGTGCTCCCATCTCTCTGCAGGCCCGGATCCGTCCGAAATCGATATCCGGTGTACCTTTATAAATGCCGTGCGCATTGCCGATTCCAATTGCCAGTGCATCGCAGTCGACTACGGAAATAAACTTCGAGACCTCGTTCAGATCCACGAGATTCGTGTTGTCATGTGAGATGCCGTCTTCGACACCGGAAATTGCGCCGAGCTCACATTCAACCGATACGCCGACAGCGTGTGCAGCGCGGACGACATCCCGGCTCACATTGACGTTTTCGGCAAACGGATGATGTGATCCGTCGTACATGACAGATGTAAATCCTGCGCGCAGGCAGGCAATTGCCTGCTCATAGCCTGCGCCGTGATCCAGGTGCATGACAACCGGCACGCTGGAATGCCGTGCAACGCTTCTTACGACATCCGGCAGATGCTTCAGACCGCCGGCTGCAATCGCTCCCTGCCCGATTGTCATGATGACCGGACAGTTCTCTTCTTCTGCCACAGTAATAATCGCCTCCGGTATTTCGATGTTGTCAATATTAAATCCGGGGATCGCGGTTCCGGTCTGTTCCGCAATATCCAGAACTTCTTTCAATGTTGCAAGTGCCATTTTTACTCTCCTGTTACCTGTTCCTGTCTCATGTTTCTATCAGCTTCATCGTTTCTTCCAATGTGGGTTCTCCTGCCAGTCCGCCGAGTGCGCCGCACGTCAGTCCGGAAAACCCACTTGCGAAACGAAGTATTTTCTCAATATCCCAGCCCTGCAAATAGCCATACAGAAATGCGCCGTGGAAGTTGTCTCCCGCACCGGTTGTATCAACAACCGGAACATCAAACGCCGGTGCTTCATAATACGTCCCTTCACTGAGTGCGATACATCCTTCCTCACCCTGTGTTACACACGCGAGTTTGACGCCTCTGTCGCAGTAATATCTGCACGCCTCCTGCGGCGACAGTCCGAGTGTGCGCTCTGCTGTTTTATGATCCGGAATATAAATGTCTACATAGGGAAGGATCTTATCGCACGTCTCCCGCTCGACATTTCCGCCGTCTACTGAAACCACCGCATCTGTATGTTCCTTGCAGTACTTCGCCACTTCATAGAATAATTCATCACTCACGCCCCCGAGATGGACCATAGCAGCATTCGCAAGTGCATCGTGATCGATCATGTCCAGCGTGATCTGCTTCGCGCTGCCGCCGTGATTTGCAATCAGACGTTTTCCGTTCTTTTCTACCAGAATGGTACTGAAGGAAGTGGACGCCTCCGGCATTTCAAGAATCTGGCAAAATGGGAGCTGATAATTTCTGATTGCTTCCGTCACATGATCACTCGCCGCGGACGGACCGCCAATCGAGGTCACGAGACCCGCGCGGCCGCCGAGCTTATGGAATGCCGAACCTGCCACCATGGCAATGCCTCCGCAGGAATAAACAACCTGCTCTGCAACAATTCTCTGATCGGAAGCCGGGGGACGGTCTACCAGCATCAGAATATCCTCGGTTGCGGAACCGATAAACAAACACTCAATTTGATTCGTACCTCTCTTTTCGACACGCATTTTTCATTCCTCCGCCGGTTTTACGGGATCCGTTCACCACCCGCCTGTGACAGCGGGCGGTGAACTTTTTCTTTGTTTATTGATACATCTCATAAGTTTCCCGGATATACGCTCTGATTTCGTCATCAGAAAGCGGTGTTCCAGGTGCATTTGCATAAGCTGCATCATACTGGAAAAGCTCCGTAGCCTTCAGGCAGTCTTCCAGGGTATAACCCTTCTCTTTGATCGAAACAACCTTCAGTTCCTTCATAAATGCCACCAGAATATCTGCGATCTTCTTTGCAATTGCTTCTGCATCGTCTGCGTCACTGACTGTAATACCGAACGCATCGGCAGTCTCAGCAAGATCTTCTCTTGTTCCATAGCGTGCAGTGTAGGTCATGCAGCTAGGCAGAGCCCATGCACATCCCAGTCCGTGCGGGATATGATTCATTGCTGCAAATGTCTGGCTGAATGTGTGGCCGATCGAGCAGCCGCACTCTGCCATTGCCAGACCTGCCAGGTTGGATGCAAATGCCATCTTTTCTCTTGCTTCCACATCATCCGGCTTCTCGCATGCGGTCTTCAGATATTTCATCGTTAAACGAATCGCTTCTTTTGCGAAAATGTTTCCGTATGCATTAAAGTTTCTGTTTGTAATTGCCTCTGCCGCGTGTGCAAGCACATCCAAGCCTGTTGCTGCTGTGACACTTGCCGGAACGGTGTAGGTGAGCACCGGATCTACCAGTGCGAGGTTTGCCTTGTAAACAGGAATTTCTTTTCTTCCGGTTTCAGCGTCGCGGATCACAGCGCCCGGTGAATTCTCACTGCCGGTGCCGGATGTGGTTGGAATTGCGATCAGCCTGATCTTATGCTCCGGCTCAGGAATGTGATAATAATCCGCAATCGTGGTTCCGCCCATGCTCAGAATGATACCGACTGCCTTTGCGGTATCCATGGTGCTGCCGCCGCCGACGGCAACGATACCGTCAACATTGTTTTCTCTTGCAAATGCAGCGCCTGCATCACAGACCTCACTCGGTGCGTCCGGCACACATGCTGCATAAACAAATACTTCAAGACCTGCGTCTTTCAGTCTTTCCTGTACCTTTGTTGCAATACCGAAGTCCATAAGTGCCTGCTCTGTGCAGAGCATAACGCGGGAAAATCCCATTGCCTTTGCGTCATCGCCGATTGTCTCTGATGCGCCTGTTCCGAACTTTGTCGGGCAGACACGGTTCCAATAATATACCTGATTCATTTTCCGGCTCCTTTCCGAATCATGATTTTTTTAATGTATCTTTCAAAGAATCTCTCTGATATAGTTCTCAACTGCCTCGGTATCGTAGCCATGCTTATGATAAAGCTCCTCGGCACTTCCGAATCCCGGATAGATCTGCGGAATTCCGAAACGCTTAAAGGACTTCAGCGGAATGCATGCATCTGTCACGACATCCGCAACTGCACTGCCAAGACCATTCTTCATGAGGTGATCCTCCCATGTAATGATACGTCCGGTTTCTTCTGCCGCCTTGATGACAGCTTCGGTATCGAGCGGTTTTACAGTGAACATATCCAGTACGCGGATCCGAACACCTTCTTCTGCAAGCTTCTTTGCAAGGGTGATTGCATAAGAAGTCATCTCACCGCAGGCAATGATGGTCAGATCATTTCCTTCACAGGCCGTATGAGCCTTACCGATTTTAAATGTTGTATCCGGATCGTAGATGATCGCGTTGTTCTTGCCCGGATCCATGCGGATTGCCATCGGTCCCGGAACATTGACACTGTCTTCAATTATCTGACGCAGCTGGTTCGGATCTGCCGGTGCGCATACTGTCATATTGACCAGAGATGAGAACAGCGCCATATCCTCCATCGCATAATGGGTGGATCCGCCGTTT
Organism: Eubacterium sp.; assembly: GCA_017433615.1. Lineage (GTDB taxonomy): Bacteria > Bacillota > Clostridia > Lachnospirales > Lachnospiraceae > CADBRN01. The sequence continues at coordinate 40,358 of JAFRGW010000033.1, read as the reverse complement.
CCGGTCAGTCCGGAATAATTGCAGATAATACGTACCGGAAGATTCGGATAGCAACAGTCTGTTCTGACCTGTTCCAGACTCCGCATACTCATAAACGGCATCATGCCGATAATAAACGGAATGTTTCCCTCATATGCCAGGCCGGAAGAAATACCGACAACAACCTGCTCCGCAATACCGGTATCAATAAACCGGTCCGGAAACATCGCTTTAAATTCATTGCAGCCCCAGCCGACATCTGGTGTGAGCAGCCAGATTCTGTCATCCTTCTTTGCAAGATCCAGAATGGTATCACCGACTACTGTTCTTGCCGAGTTGAATTTTTCAAGAGTAATGGTTTCTGACATCACAAAGCCTCCTTCTCTGCCTGATATGCTGCTTCCAGATCATCAAGCGCAATCGCCAGATCCTTCGCGTCAAGACTGCCGCAGTGCCATTTGATCTGCTTTTCCATAAAGGATACACGTGCACCCTTTACCGTATTTGCGACGATCACGGTCGGAACGCTGCTGTCCGCAGCCGGAAGACTGTCAAATGCATCTACCACTTCGTTCATATCATTGCCGTTGATCTCAATCACATTCCAGCCAAACGCGCGCCACTTGTCAGCGTATGGCTCAAAATGAACGCCCTCTTCACTGAAGGTTGTCATGAACTGTTTGTTTCTGTCCACGATTGCAACGAGATTACCGAGCTTTAGTGCCGGTGCGTTCAGTGCTGCCTCCCAGACAGAACCTTCACAGGTCTCACCATCGCCCATCATACAGAACACGCGGTGATTCTCTTTGCGCTGTCTTGCAGCTGCCGCCATGCCGACACAGATCGGCAGACCATGTCCGAGAGATCCTGTAGATGCCTCAACGCCAGGCAGATGAACCTTGCACGGATGCTGGCCGTATGCACTGTCCAGCTGCCCGTAGGTACGGACGATTTCGTCATAATCAAAGAATCCGCGCAGCGCCATTGTAATGTACATGCACACAGCACCGTGTCCCTTGCTGAGAATAAAGCGGTCTCTGTCCGGCATGTGAATGTCTTCCGGATTGACATGCATCGTATGATGATACAGGCAGGTAAGGACATCTGACATTGACATGTCGCCGCCCATGTGGATATTTCCGCCATATGCACCGCAGAGCTTCACGAGATTTTTACGCATCTGGTGCGCGATTTCCATTAATCTTAATACTTCTTCTTTTTTAGCCATTTGCATATCTCCTGTAAAAAACCCGCCGGATCCGCTTGCCTTGCCGGCCCGGACCGGCGGGTCTGTATCATTTCTTATACGCAGTGATCAATCAAGGTCTACCCATTTGGAATTGTTGTTTGCGCTCTCAACAACTGCATAGAAGAACTTCACGCCGGAAAGTCCTGTCTCGCCATCCGGGAAATCCATATCTTCTGCTGTCGGCTCTTCACCGTTCTTGATCTTCAGAAGTGCGCTGATGAAGTTTCTGTAGATGTTCGCAATTGCGACATAGAATCCTTCCGGATGTCCCATCGGCATACGTCCGAGCTGACCAGCCGGTACATCGATCCCGTCACCATTGCGGTAGAGCGTCTGAGCAGCCTTACCTGCCTGTGCGAAGCGGAGCTCATCCGGACGTGTCTGATGCCATTCCAGAGATCCCTTGCTTCCATAGATCCGGAGATTGATCTCATTCGGAGAACCGCATGCAACCTGGGAGAACCAGTATGCGCCGTGTGCGCCATTGTCGTATTCCAGAATGATATTGTCATTCAGATCCAGCTTCTTGCCGAATGTATCAGCCGTTGCAAGCAGGCGTTTTACCTTGAGTCCTGTAACATAATTAACCAGATGTTCTACATGTGTGCCGTCATCTGCACAGGTGTTGGAAATACCGCTGTACTTCGGATCTGTACGCCAAATACGTGCATTTACCTGATCCTGCTCAGAGAGAAGCGGCAGGAAGCAGCCTTCCAGATAATCTGCATTGATTGCGATGATGTCGCCGATATCGCCGCGCTCGATCATCTGCTTCATGACCTTGCACATAACATAGCCGGAATAGCAGTAATCAACTGCAAACAGAAGATTCTTTTCTTTTGCGATTCTTACCAGCTCTTCTGCCTCTTCGACCTTCAGCGTCAGCGGCTTCTCACATACAACGTTGATGCCGTTCTCCAGGAATGCCTTTGCTGCCGAATAGTGAACAAAGTTTGGTGTGCAGATGGAAACAAAATCAATCTTTCCGGCCTCTGCTTTTGCCATCTCCTCTGCATCATAGTAGACACGGGATTTATCTACGTGATATGCCTCTGCGCATTCGTCATTCAGTTCCGGAATTGCTGAAAAGCATCCGCATACCAGCTGCGCGCGCGGATCAAGACCAAGTCCCTTGCGGTGACACTCACCAATCAGAGCTTTCAGATCGCCGCCGACCATTCCGTATGTAACAGTTTTTTCCATTTTGATATCTCCTTATCTGAAAATAATATGTCTTATGGTTCTAATATCCTGATGTCTCGCTGCGGCAGCCCGGTCCTTATCTGGTAAGGATGTCACAGACTTTTGTGAGGGACGGGAAGCTTTCTTCTGTATCACCCTGCGGGAAATACTCGAAACAGACAGTTCCCTCATATCCTCTGTTCCGCAGTTCTGTGAACAGGTAGTCAAAATTGATTTCTCCTGTTCCCGGCTCATGGCGGTCCGGTGAGTCTGCGACATGAATGTAATCTACAATATCCATGTTCTCTGCGATGTTCGGGAGGAGATTTCCATGCATAATCTGCATATGGAATACATCGCAGAGAACCTTTACACACGGAGAATTGACTGCACGGATAATATCCGCACCGACGGAAGTATCTGTAACGGACATTCCTGCGTCCGCGCCTGTATTTACCAGCGGTTCCAGATAGGCCGTAACACCTGCTTCTTCCAGATCCGGTGCAACACGCACCAGATCTGCCGTAATGCTGGCAATCATTGCCTCGTGACTGTACTGATCGCGAAAATCTGCAGCACCTGCACCATTCGGTCTGAAATGATTCGGGAACAGGATCACTTTGTCACAGTTCAGATCCTTTGCGGTCTGAATGGATTTACGGATCCAGTCAACGCATTCATCTGCATGCGCCCGGTCACAGAGAGACCACTCCTTGGTTGCGCAGAAAGCCCAGATTTTTACGCCGCACTTCTCACAAGTCTTTTTTATCGCATCCAGATCCTTGTCATGCCAGGTCCAGAATTCAATTGCCTTATATCCGGCTGCGCTTACGCGCTCAATCTTCTCGGAGATGTCCATACCTGGATACAGTGTCTCTATATTCATTGCCATATTAATCATTTTCGTTATCCTCTCTTTCTGTCGGCCTTATTTATGCTTTCTTGGCATTCTTTCTCATATCCAGCGATACAGATACAACGATGATCAGACCCTTTACGATATTGGTCATATTGTCATCGACGTGCATCATAACCAGTGCGTTGTTGACAACACCGAGGATCAGGATACCTGCAAGGACACCGGAAATGCGGGCAATGCCACCGGAGTGGGAAGTTCCGCCTACCGTCGCTGCTGCGATCGCATCCAACTCATAGTTCAGACCGGTGTTTGCCGGATCTGCAGAACCGGAACGTCCTGCCAGAAGCAGACCTGCGAGTGCTGCACAGAAGGAGCACCATGCGTAGACCAGAATCAGTGTCTTTTCAACATTGATACCTGCAACTCTTGCCGCCTGGTCATTGCCGCCGACCGCGAAAACATTTGCACCGAATCGCGTCTGCGTCAGCAGGAAGGCAGTGACAATATACATAACAATAAATACCAGAATGATTACCGGGAAGCCGCCGATCTTAGCAGATCCGAAGAACCGGAAGCTGTCCGGCAGATTGGATACCGGCTGTTTTGTGTAAATCTTTGCACTTGCGCGGCAGATCAGCTGTGCGCCCAGTGTTGCGATAAACGGCGGGATCTTTGTGTATGCAATGACTGCGCCGTATGCAGCGCCGAGTGCGACACCGATTGCCAGGCCGAGAACCCATGCGAGCCAGGACGGAATCGGTCCGACATTCGGGAGCAGCTTGTTCGCATAGTCAGCCGGCTGTACCAGAGAAGCTGTAATAACAGCTACCAGTGCTGCAGATGCGCCGATTGTCAGGTCAATACCCTTGGAAAGAATCGCAAACATGATACCGAATGCCATAATTCCCTTGACAGACTCACCGGAAAGCAGTGTCAGTGCGTTGCTTGCGCTGAAGAAACTGGGCTGAATAATACTGACAATGATGATCATTGCAATCAGGATCAGCCAGATCATATTTGTTGATATAAATTCTTTATTGATTTTTCCTTTCATGATATCTACTCCTCACTTGACGTTTGTATCATCGCCGGTTGCAAATTTCAGAATCGATTCCGCAGTGAAATCTTCACGACCCAGTATTCCTGTAACTTCGCCCTCGTGCATAACGATTATCCTGTCAGACATGCCCATAACTTCCGGCAGTTCGGAAGAGATCATGATAATCGCTTTGCCTTCACCCGCCAGTTTGGAGATCAGGGAGTGAATTTCAGCTTTTGCACCGACGTCTATACCTCTGGTCGGCTCATCGATGATCAGGACATCCGGATCTGTCAGCAGCCATCTGGATACCAACACCTTCTGCTGATTGCCGCCCGAGAGATTTTTGATCGGTGTCCTCGGCGACGGTGTCTTGATCCTGATTTTTTCAATGTACTCGTTTGCATCCGCGCGCATCAGTTTATGATTCAGCGGAAAGCCATACCGCTTCATGTTTGCAATTCCGATATTGGTTTCAACTGAAAGCAGTCCGAGAATGCCATTGCCGCGCCGGTCCTCTGTCAGCAGCGCGATCCTGTTTGCAATTGCATCCTCCGGAGATTTGATATCAATCTCTTTTCCGTTCAGGTAAATCCTGCCGCCGTCCTTTTTACGGATTCCGAAGATCGTCTCTGCCGTCTCTGTTCTGCCGGCACCGACAAGTCCTGCCATGCCCAGGATTTCACCCTTATGCAGTTCAAAGGAGACATTCTTAACCATTCTTCCGCAGGAAAGATTCTCAACTTTCAGAACGGTCTCGCCGATCGGACAGGGAACCTTCGGGAACATATCGGTTACCTCGCGGCCGACCATCATGGAAACAACCTTGTCCATGGTCAGATTTTCCGCAAGATCCGTTCCGATATATGTTCCGTCCCGGAACACCGAGATTTCATCGGAAATCCGGAAGATCTCTTCCATTTTGTGAGAAATATAGATGATTGCCACATTTTTCTTCTTCAGCTCGTCGATAATCTGGAACAGATGCTCGACTTCCGCGTCTGTCAGAGAGGATGTCGGCTCATCCATGATGACAATCTTGCTGTTGTAGGATACGGCCTTCGTAATTTCGACCATCTGCATTTTTGCAACCGTCAGGTCTTTCATTTTTGCGTTCGGATCCACATCCAGACCGATTTTTTCAAACATTTCGATGCTTTTATCGTAAGCCGCCTTATGATCAAGAAAAATCTTGTTCTTCAGCGGTAATCTTCCAAGCCACAGATTCTGTGCTACTGTGCGCTCCGGAACCGGAGACAACTCCTGATGGATCATAGAGATACCGGCCTCCAGCGCATCCTTAACCGATTTAAAGTTTACCTCCTGACCGTCATAGACGATTTTTCCGGAGGTCTTCTGATAGATACCAATCAGGCAGTTCATCAGTGTGGACTTGCCTGCACCGTTTTCACCCATTAACGTGTGCACTGTGCCGGGACGAACCTTCAGCTGAACACCCTTGAGTGCACGTACCCCTGGAAATTCCTTGACAATATCTGTCATTTCCAAAATATATTCACTCATACACCTTCTCCTCTTCTTCTGTCTGCCACCCGAAAAGGGGGATAGAGTCAGAGCTGCCATACTGTATGTCTGTTCAGAAATACCCACATCTTCCTCTAAAACATCCGGTACAGCAGCTCTGTAACTGGTTTATTTAATTACTTTATGCGGTTCCGTATGAGAACCACGCAGATCAAAGATACTCGTCAACGTTGTCAATGGTAACCGGTACGAACGGAACCCACATGATCTTTTCGCTCTCTTCTGCCAGTTCATAATCTGTATCGGTATTGATCTTATTTCCCTTGAGCAGGTTCTGTGCTGCGTAGATCGCGCCTTCACCCTGTCCTGCCGGATCCTGGAATACGGTCATGTACATTTCGCCGGCTTTAACTGCTGCAGCGCCATCCTTTGTGCAGTCAACACCTACGATCGGAACGGATGACGGCTCAATGTTAGCGGATTTCATTGCTTCGATTGCACCAAGTGCCATTGCATCGTTGTTCGCGATGATGCAGTCATAATCCTCTGTTGTCAGAAGCGGGGAAATCAGGTTCTGTGCTTCTGCGCGGTCATATTTCGCATTCAGCGTCTGGATCTCTTCGATGTTCAGACCTGCTGCCTGCAGACCTTCCAGAACGGATTTTGTACGGTTGGTGGTAGAAACCTGGCCAAGAACGCCGGAGAGAAGAATGTATTTCACATCTTTCTGTCCCTTCTCGTCAAAGTACTTTGCGAGATATTCTGCCTGGAATCCGCCGGACTGCATCTCATCAGAAGCAACCATTGCAGCATTCTCATACTTGTCAAGCAATGTCAGATCAGCCGGTGCGCGGTTGATAAAGATGATCGGCATGCCGTCAGCCGCCTCGATGCACTGCTCAGCTGTCTCAGCATCGATGATGTTCAAAAGAACAGCGTCCTCGCCAGCATTCTTAGCTGTCTCGATGTACTGAATCTGCTTTGACTGGTCATTGTTTGCGTCCTGGGTGGTAAGCTCGATGCCCATCTCTTCGGCCTTCTGCTTGCAGGCGCTCTCCATGGAGCTAAGCCACTCATCACGGATTGACATGATCAGTGTCATGTGAAGCGGTTCTCCGCTTTCCTCTGCAGCTTCAGCTGTCCCGGATGCAGCTTCTGCTGTCTCAGATGCAGCTTCTGCTGTCTCAGATGCAGCTGCGGAAGATGCCGCCGGTACTGCTGATTCAGAACTGCCGCCGCAGCCTGCCAGCATGGACATTGCCATAAATCCTGCAAAAATTCCCGCCAATACTCTCTTCTTCATTTGTTTCCTCCTTTTTTGTTTAACTGATTTGGATGATTCCATCATAGTTTTCTTTGGCTTTTTGTTCAGTCATTCCGTTTTCAAAAACTATTACTTTTATCCCAAAGTGTGTGGTACTAATTTTTTGTGAAATCTGCTATCTGATAAGTTAATCAAAAATCGATCGCGACGAATATCTTGCCGCACTGGCGGCTGGCTGCCAGATCCAGTGCTTCCTGATAGCGTGTTGCCGGAATGACGTGTGTCACAATCTGATCCAGCGGAAGAATTCCGGATTCGATGATCTTTGCCACTTTGCGCATATAGTATTTACCGAGATATCCGCCGTATACTTCGATCTCATTTTTAAGAAGTTCCGCAACTGGGAATTCCGGACGGGATAACTCATCATGTCCGAACTGCAGGATTTTCCCATGCGGCCGCACCAGATATACACAATCAGCCATCATGGAAGCGACTGCCTCAACAGCACAGTCAGCACCGAGTCCGTCTGTCTCCTCTTTCACGATTGCCACAAGATCTTCCGTATCCGGATTCACCGCTCTTGTTGCACCGATCTGAAGCGCAAGATTGCGGCGGTACTCAATCGGCTCGGATACAATGATCTTCCGACAGCCGTTCGCTTTCAGCAGTGCGATAAACATCAGACCGATCGGTCCTGCGCCCAGCACACACGCCGTATCACCGACATGTACGTTCAGCTTCTCCAGTGCGCATCCGCATCCTGCGAGCGGTTCTGCCACGCCCATCAGCTCCGGTTTTGTCTCCGGCGCAACCTTATAGCAGAACTGCTTCGGAATGACAATGTATTCTGTCAAACCCCCATCATCAAATACGCCGCGTGCCGGAACGTTTTCGCATGCTTCCGGAAGGCCTGCCAGACAGTTTGCGCAGTAACCGCACGGTCCGTGCGGATCAATTACGATCTTGTCGCCCGGCTTCAGATCTGTGACATTGCTTCCGACTTCCGTAACCTCTCCGCAGAATTCATGTCCGAAGATGATGCCCGGTTTGCTCGGGTGGCGCTGCGGTGTTGCAAAAATGTTGACATCAGTTCCGCAGACCGCACATCCATAGCTCTTAAGTTTGACTTCGTTCGGATCTGTGATCTCCGGCACCGGACGATCCTCATATGCAAATTCACCGGGACCTTTGTAAATAATTGCTTTCATTGTTTTCATGATTCATATGCCTCCTTCTGAAATCTGCGAATCAGTACTTTTAAATCCATCTGAATAAATTATGTTGAATAATGTTCTCCAATTCAGTCAGAATTGTTTCGAAAAACCATACAATCGTCCCGATTTGCCGGTTTTGGATGATTTTTTTGTTTTGTGTCTTATTGCAAGGCGGATCGTGTATCACAGAAGATTCGGATACTACCCAATAAAAAAGACCGTGTCCCAGTTGAGGACACAGCCTTTGCCATTCGCTTTTTTATTTACTTAGTTTTCAGCCCCTCATACATCAGATCCCGCATTCTGTGATGGACCTGTTTTGCCGGTGACATATTGCCGACGCTCATCGCGAAGAGCATCGAAAGCCGATTCTCGACATCAGCCAGCAGGAACACACCCGCATAGCCATCCCAGCCGAATTCGCCGACAGGACTCTTTGACGTCTCCGGATACACCAGGGTTCTGACACCCAGTCCATACTCGTAGCCAAAATCCATTCCCTTGCGGTAGTCTGTCTTTTTCTGCGGTGTGTCCAGACGGGACCGCCGCATATTGTCGATGCTTTCCCGCGTAAGAATCCTGGTTCCGTTCCATCCGATGCCGTCATTTGCAAGTGCGTCAGCCAGCAGAATGTAATCCGAGACACGCGTCACAAGACCCGCACCTGCGCAGTCGTAGTTTTCGCCCAGAATAAAATGATTCTGAAAAGAAGAAATCGGATATAATTTTTTCTTTCGCACACTCGTAAAATTCTGCAGCGGATCATATTCATACTGCTGCACCATCCGGTCCTTCTTCTCCGGTCTGATGCCATAGTCAAGATCCTGCATGCCGAGCGGCTTCGCGATTGCTTCCTGGATATGATCCTGAAGACGCCTGCCGGTAACCACCTCGATCACGGCTCCCAGCACATCATGACACATGCTGTACTGAAATCTCGTGCCCGGTTCGAAATCCAGCGGAATTGTCAGCCATCTGTGAATCACATCTCTTGTCGATGCAGCCGGATTTTCCCGCGTGTATGAAAGAATATCAGACCGCTCTACATTATATTTGAGTCCGCCCTGCATTGCCAGATAGTCTTCGATTGTCGCCTGATGTGCACAGGGTTTCAGGCCGGTTTCTGTCCGGATCTGCAGCCGACCGGCTTCCGGAATGTATTTACAGACCGGATCGTCCAGCCTGAGTTCTCCCTGCTCAACGAGCTGCAGAATCATCACGGTCAGGCTGACCTTCGACACCGAATACAGCCAGTAAAGATCCTGGTCATCCGGTCTCTTCGTCCGTTCCAGATCCGTATACCCGCTGCTTCTGCGGAAGATCTCTTCGTGCTCCTGATAAATACTGATGTCGCAGTACGGGATTCCGTAAATATCTTCTAAATGATCAACAAATGATGTCAGTCTGGAGAATTTCATGCTGTTCACCTCCATATTAATCTGCGTCCACCGCCTGACGCTCTACACACCTTATAAAGGTTGAACTGTTCCAATAATTTCAAATTACAAACGATCTGTATTTACTTTACCATATTATTTCAAGTAATGATCTACATGTATCTGCATCCGCCTGGATGAAAAACTTAAAGCCATGCTTTCTCCCGCAAAAAATAACAGGGGCCGCCGCATTTCAATCTCAAAATGCATAATATGGCAGCCCCAGTCTCAATATCATTTAATATTTCTTATATCATTTTCCAGAAACAGTTTCATAGCCCTGATCAGAAACTCCTGACTCTCCAGTGACTGCGGCAGATCATTCTGCTCCGTCACGCCGTGACGTGCGCCGAGCATACGCTGTGCGATCGTCAGCACGCCGGCCTGCATCAGATGTTTTGCGTATTCCTCTCCTTCATCACGAAGAGAATCAATCTCACAGGTCAGCACGATTGCCGGCGGCAGTCCCTTCAGATCTTCAATGTCTGCAAAAAGCGGAGAACAGTGCGGATCCTTCGCCTGTTCCGGAAGCCGGTAGCAGGCGTCAAACAGCGTGGCGATATCTCTTGGAATCGCGCCTTCCGTATAAAACTTGTCGTAGGCTGAAGTTGCAATATCGGTCGGCGGATAATTCAGCGCCTGGCAGCGGAATGTGAATTCACCCTCTTCTTTTGCCATCATTGCGACAACCGCTGCAATGTTGGCACCTGCACTGTAACCGCAGACTGCCATCGCCTGATTATCAATTTTGAATTCTTCCGGATGATGATATACATAAGAAACCACATCGTAAGTCTGCTCTTTTTCACGCGGGAACTTTACCTCCGGCGAAAGCGGATACTCTACATTGATGACGCATGCCTCAGCCCCGTCTGCCAGCTTCCGGCACATCAGAACATAAAAAACAGATGAGAAGATTTTCCCTTTACGGAATATCTTCTCATCTGCTTTTTGTTATCATTCCATCAGCATCGCCTTCAAACTCTCCAGCACACTCAGCATCTGATATTTGATCAGGAATACCGCATTGTTGTACTCCGGAATTTCCCGCTTGATCTTTGTCAGAAGCGGGATGACATACTGTTCTGTCTCGTCGATGTATTCCCGCAGTTTTTCTCTGCTGAATGCCAGTGCCATGGTAGATACGTTATTACAGCGATCGATGACTTTTGTCAGTGCGGCGATTTTGTTCTCTCCGAGATTTCGATAGTAAATCTCTGTATACTTTTCCTTCGTCATCTGTCCGCGGTCCTTTTTTGTAAGAAGACCGACGGCCTCCCGGATCGTATCGGAAAACGGCAGATCCTCTGCAGCAATTCCGCAGTCCTCGCAGACATCATGCAGCAGGATCACTGCCAGAATCTCGTCATCATCGATTCCCATGGAATGTGCATGACAGGCCATCATCAGCGGGTGCGTGATATACGGAACCTTCTTATCAGAAAACTTGGTTTTTTTCCGGAACTGATACCTGTGCTGCTCTCTTACATAGTACAGTGCTTTATAGGTCTGGCGGAGTGCGTTCATCTCCGCAATTGTTTTAAGACGCGTAAACATATGTACATCTGAGAACATCTGATCTCTGAGATTCCACTCATACTCGTCCTCCGTACTCCCGACCAGATGCACCATACTCATGTCCAGGGCCCGTGCAACCGCATGGATCTTGTCTACGCCCGGAAGGTTCCAGTCATTCTCCCAGCAGACAACCGCGTAAAGACTGACGCCCACCGCATTGGCAAGTTCTTCCTGTGTCATATGTAGTTCCCTTCGTCTTCCCGCAATTTTATTCCCCAGTACCATATCTGTCCCGTCCTTTCATGATGCCTGCCTGTAGTTCCTTATATAGTTTCTTCTGTAGTCCCTTGTTTTATCCGGTACTTTGTCATAGTAAGATTCGCAGCTAAACCGAACTTTCAGGATTTGAAACAGATACAGAAAATGAAAAGCGGTCCCCTTACGAGAACCGCCTGTCATTACATAGTTATTCTGTTTACTCCTCTGCCGGAGCCTCTTCTTCAACTGCTGCTTCCTCAACAGCCAGAGCTTCCTCAGCAAATTCAGCCGGCATCTCATCAGCGAGAGATGTGGTAGCCGGAGCTGCATCTGTCTCCACTGCCTTCATGGAAAGGGAGATCTTCTTGTCTTCTGCATTGAAGGAAACGATCTTTGCAGAGATTTCCTGTCCGACTGTCAGGACATCTGACGGCTTCTCAACATGCTCTCTGGAAATCTGGGAAACATGCAGGAGTGCGTCAACGCCCGGCTCCAGCTCGATGAATGCGCCGAAGTCTGTCATACGTGCAACTTTGCCAACAACAGATGTTCCGACTGCATACTTCTCATCAGCATTTGCCCACGGATTCTCCTCCGGGAACTTCAGGGACAGTGCAATACGGTCGCCCTTGATGTCCTTTACGAGAACCTTCAGCTGCTGTCCGACCTTCAGGAAGGTCTTCGGGTTGTCTACACGGCCCCAGGACATCTCAGAGATGTGAAGCAGTCCGTCTGCGCCGCCCAGATCGATAAATGCACCGAAGTCTGTGATGTTCTTAACGGTACCTTCAACTGTATCGCCGACACCGATCTTGGAGAAGAGCTCTTCTTTCATTGCTTCCTTCTCTGTGACAATCAGCTGCTTGCGGTCGCCGATAATCCGTCTTCTCTTCGGGTTGAACTCGATAATAACGAAATTGATTTCCTGATCTTTGTACTTATTCAGATCACGCTCGTAAACATCAGAAACGAGACTAGCCGGAATGAATACGCGTGCGCCGTCAACTGTAACAGAAAGGCCGCCGTTCAGTACGCGGGATACCTTTGCTGTCAGAACTGTGCCGTTCTCGTAAGCTTCTTCAAGCTTCTTGTTGCCGCGCTCAGCCTGCAGACGCTTGTATGTCAGCAGTACCTGTCCGTCTCCATCGTTGACCTTCAGGACTTTGACTTCCATTGTCTCGCCCGGCTGTGTAACGGTCGTCAGATCTACGGAATTATCGTTTGAGTATTCGCTGCGGCTCAGAATACCATCTGATTTGTATCCGATGTTCAGAATGATCTCGTCCGGCTTAACATCCAGTACGACACCCTCTACAACATCCCCGTTTCGAATCGTCTTAAACGTTTCGTCGATCATCTGATCAAAGCTTAATTCTTCTGACATAGTTTCTCTTGAACCTCCTCAATTATTTGGTTTGGGGTTGATGCCCCTGCTGTAATACCTACATGACAAAATGATTGAAAAGGTATAGTTTCCAAATCAACGAGTGTCTCAATAAAGTAAGTATTCTTGCAGCCGGCTCTGCAGATCTCGTAAAGCTTCTGTGTATTCGAGCTGTGCCTGCCGCCAATGACCAGCATCGCGTCCACTTCCGCTGCGATTCTGCGCGCCTCTGCCTGACGCTTGGTTGTAGCATTACAGACAGTGTTCACAACAGTATTATAATACCGCTTTTGCGAAAATATTTCAACTATATATTCGAATTTCAGAAGATTAAATGTGGTCTGTGCGACCAGTACCGCAAACGCCCCTTCCGGCAGCTCCAGCGCTTTCATTTCTTCCGGTGTTTCGACAATATAAACCGGTCCTTCCGCCCATCCCCGGATCCCCTTCACTTCCGGATGATCCGGATTGCCGGCAATAATCACAGACATCCCTTCGCGGCTCTTTTGCTGAACGATTGCATGAATCTTCTTCACAAACGGGCAGGTTGTATCAACGATTTTCAGCCCGGAAGTGCGCATCTTCTCTTCCGTCTTCCGGGAGACGCCGTGCGCACGGATAATCAGTGTGCCGCTGCCACTTTCAATCTGCTCCAGCTCTTTCAGGGAATCGACAACACTGACACCTTTTTCCTCCAGTTCCTGCATCACCTGTTCATTGTGGATCACAGGCCCGAACGTGTAGACCGGCTTCTTTCCTGTCTCAATCTGGTTGTACACCTCATCGACCGCACGCCTTACTCCAAAGCAGAAACCCGCCGATTCGGCAACTGTAATTTTCATACTTGTTTACTCCCGCGAGGAGACAGGGGACGGTTCTCTGTCTCCTTATTCCGTTCCTGACGAAGCGCTCTGAACAGGATGCACTTTCCAGTGCAGCGAATTCTATCTGAGCTGCATGGAAAATGCATCCTGTCCCCACCCTGAAAGGAGACAAAGAACCGTCCCCTGTCTCCTATCGCTCCTGATATAGCGCAATCACCCGCGCCACAACTTCATCAATCGTCATATTGGAGGTGTCAACTTCTACGGCGTCATCTGCCTTGCGCAGCGGGGAAATTTCCCGGTTCATGTCCTGCTCATCCCGGGCAGCGATTTCTTTCTCAATTGCAGAAAGATCCGCATCCTGAACACCTTTTTCGATAAGTTCATCATATCTTCTCTTCGCCCGGACTGCGGTGCTGGCAGTAAGATATATCTTCAGGCCTGCATCCGGCAGTACAGTTGTCCCGATGTCACGTCCGTCCATGATGACCGGCTGCTGTTCCGCCATTACGCGCTGCAGTTCCGTCAGTTTTGTCCGTACACTGCCGTACCGGCTGGTCCAGGATGCAAGTTCGCCGATACGCTGCTCGCGAATGACTGCCGAGACATCTTCCCCGTTCAGACGGACAACCTGCGTGCCGTCCACAACCGCAAGTTCCACCACTGCGCCGTCAACATCTCTTTCGATGGCCGCCTCATCATTTACGTCGGTTCCCATCCGGTCAAAATAAAGCGCCATTGCCCGGTACATTGCACCGGTATCTACATAGATCCAGCCAAGCTGTGCTGCGATCATTTTGGCAATGGTACTCTTTCCTGCGCCTGCAGGTCCGTCGATTGCAATTTGATTTTTTTTCATTTTTCCAATCTTCCTACATCGTATATTTCTTATTTCATGATGATACCACAGATTGCTCCGTGCTCCGCACTCCCGCAATCTTCCCGCCATTCGGACTCCTGCGGTGCTTCACACCGCTTCGTCCTCATGTCGGGGCGGGTCAACGTCCCTTCCACATCCACAAGCAAGCTTGCGATGTGTTCAGGGGCTTTGACCCTGATATCACATATCTAATCTGATATTTCCGCAGACACTGCATTTTGCGCGCGCGCCTGAGAAAATTTCAAATTCGGTATCTTTACCGCAGACCGGGCAGAATGCCGTAACGGTCTTGTTGATGCCCGCTCCTGCGTCTTCCGGCTTCTTTTCTGCCGCTGAACCGGCAAGATGTTCTGCAGTCCTGACAGTCTTCATGATGGAAGAAGCTTTTCTGTTAATCCCCAATATTGAAGATCCAAAATCACCAAGTCCAAAACCGCCGTTTACGTTGTCCAGATCATCCTTATCGAGCTTTTGTACATTTTTCATTTTATCTTCTGCCATGATTATTCTCCTTTATCTATCGATCATTCATCCGTGCTTTTATACAAGGATATACATATCTGTCCAACAAATGTCTCTTTCAATCAATCCAGCAGTTTCACCGGCATCCATTTCAGGAAATCGCCGGACACAAGCCGGTACAGGATTCCGTTTTTCTCTCCGTGGATGCTGTCATAAAACCTGGCTTCTCCGTGACTGTGTGCATAAATCACCTGCTCTGCACCGTACTCCTCAGCCATTTCCGTGAATACGCTTGTCTCTTCGATGACACTGGTAGGCGGATAATGCAGGAACATGATGAATCTGGTATAGCCGTCTGCCTTTGCCGCCTCGAAGGATGTACGCAGGCGCTTTCGCTCACGTTCAACGATTTTTAGTGCCCGGGCCTCTGCCTCCTCATCCCATCCGACGATATACCCTCGCCGGTCGATGTAAAACGGCCCTTCAAATGTAAACCCTTTTGTTCCGACCAGCGCACAGTCCTGATAAGTATAATAGTTATTCTGCAGAAATTCCAGCTTCCCGGCAAACATTTCATTGAGACGTCCGGTCTTTTTAACATCCCAGAACATATCATGATTGCCGCGCGTCAGAATTTTCCTGCCGGGCAGCTCTGCAATAAACTGCAGATCCTGTTCGCAGTATTCCAGGTTTTTCCCCCAACTGTGATCGCCGACAAGAACCAGCGTGTCATCGTCTGTCAGCATCCGGCTGCAGTTTTTCAGGAATTTCTTCTCGTGATTGCGCCAGCCTCTGCCTTTTAACTGTACTTTTGTCTTCAGTTCTGTCTGAAAATGCAGATGCAGATCACCGATTGCATATAAACTCATCCTGCGTTCCTCATTCAGCTTCTTCCGTGATGGCCTCGGCAGCTGCATGTGCTGTAGACCATGCGATCTGCAGATTAAATCCGCCTGTTACGGCATCCAGATCCAGCACCTCACCGATAAAATACAGTCCCCGGACGGTTTTGCACTCCATCGTCTTCGGGTTTACTGCCTTGACGCTGACGCCGCCCTGTGTAATCACTGCTTCACGGTAGCTTCCCTGTCCGCAGATCGTCAGCGGAAAGGCCTTGATGACCGAAATCAGTTTCTGCCGCTCTGCCCTGGTAATATCATGTACCGGCTTCTCCGGCGCAATGCCGGCACATTCCATGATGACCGGACGCATTTTTGCCGGAAGAAGGGATGCAATCACATTCTTGAGCGCCTTATTTCTGCCGTTCTCAAATTCACGGAGAATTCTGGCATCCAGCTGTTCTTCTGTCAGCGCCGGTTTCAGATCGATCTCTGCCGGCAGTCTGCCGGTTTCCTGCAGCGACGCCCCGGTCACGGCACTGGCGGAAAGAACCAGCGGTCCGCTGATCCCCTCGTGGGTAAAAAGCATCTCCCCGAATTCAGAGAATGTCTTTTTACCCTTTTTCCCATAATGAATCGTCAGCGTAACATTTTTCAGGGATAATCCCTGCATCTGCGGAATATATGCCTCCGCCGTCAGAAGCGGCACCAGAGAAGGCCGGCACGCTGTCACCGGAACGGAACACTGCTCCGCAAACCGGTAACCGTCTCCAGTCGAACCGGTTGAAGGATAAGAAAGCCCTCCTGTCGCGACAATCACGACATCTGCAAACACTTCCGATCCGTCTGCAAGACGGACGCCGCAAATCCTGCGCGCTGCAGCCTGACTGCATTTTTTTCCGGTCTTCCGGGAATCGTCTGCTTCCGTGCGCTGTTTTTCCAGATGCTGCACATCCGTCTGAT
This sequence comes from Eubacterium sp., assembly GCA_017433615.1. GTDB lineage: Bacteria > Bacillota > Clostridia > Lachnospirales > Lachnospiraceae > CADBRN01. Next base: position 23,520 of record JAFRGW010000033.1, on the reverse strand, counting down.
TTTCCGGGCACTTTTTTTCTGCATTATCCGCATCCGTAACAGGATCTCCTGCTTCTTCTGTGATAATTCCCTGCACTTCCGTCAGCAGGCTGATTTCCACACCGCACGCACGCATTTCCCGTTCCAGAACCCGAATGACATCTGAGGAATGATCCGATGCCGGAAATGCGCGGTTCCCGCGTTCAACTTTGGTCCGCAGCCCCAGTTCCTCAAAAAACTGTATCGCATCGTGATTGGTAAATCCTGCGAATGCACTGTACAAAAACCGCGGATTTGTCACAACATGTGACAGAAATTCCTCCTCGGCGCATGCATTCGTAAAATTACATCTTCCCTTGCCGGTGATATACAGCTTCTTCCCGAGCTTTTCGTTTTTTTCATACAGCTGAACGCTGCACCCTGCTTTTGCCAAAAAGACGGATGCGGCCATGCCGGCCGCTCCGCCTCCTATAATGATTACATTCTTTGAATTGTTCAAATTATGTTCCTTATCCGGGACCGTCCGGACGGTCCGCATGAACAAGACTTAACCGCGCTCTCCGGCTGCGCAGGCTGCGCAGCGCAATTGCGCGTCGTCCTGTGTTATTTCTGGACAATGTTGATGATTCTGCCCGGTACGTAGATTTCCTTGACAATCGTACCTGTCAGACGGTCTGCAACCGCTTCTTTACCCTTCGCGATCGCCTCATCCTTTGCGACGTCTGCCGGAAGGGAAATAACCGTGCGGGTCTTTCCGTTGATCTGCACCGGGACCTCGATGGTATCCTCCTTCATCGCCTCTTCGCTGAAGACCGGCCAAGTGCTGTGGAAGATGCTGTCATCATGTCCGTACTGCTCCCAGACTTCCTCTGCAATGTGCGGTGCAAACGGTGCCAGCAGCTGTGCAAACGCCTCGATGGTCTCGCGGTCTACGCCGCCCTTCTCTTTTGCAAGTGCAATGAGATTATTGTTGTGCTCCATAAATGCAGCGACTGCTGTATTCAGGCTGAAGCTTTCCAGACGCTGGGAGACGTCACGGATCAGCTGGTGTCGTTCTTTCACCATAGCAGGGGTTGCCTCCACCTTAGCTTCCAGACTGTCCATAGCCAGTGTCCAGAAACGGCGGAGGAAACGATTGACGCCGTCAATGCCGCGGTCATCCCACTCTGCATCCAGTTCCGGCGGTCCCACGAACATCTCATACAGACGCAGGGAGTCACAGCCGTAATTCTCAACCAGATCATCCGGGGAGACAACATTTCCCTTGGACTTGCTCATCTTGATGCCGTTTTTGCCGGTAATCATACCCTGGTTAAACAGCTTGGTAAACGGCTCTTCAAAATCAACGACGCCGATATCATACAGGAACTTCGTCCAGAAACGTGAATAAAGCAGATGGAGCACAGCATGCTCTACGCCGCCGATATACATATCAACCGGCAGATATTTGTGTGCTTTCTCTTTGGAAACAAGCGCCTCGTCGTTCTTGTTGTCGACGTACCGCAGGAAATACCAGGAAGAGCCTGCCCACTGCGGCATGGTGTTTGTCTCACGCTTTGCATCTGCGCCGCAGACCGGACACTTGCAGTTGACCCACTCATCAATGGCTGCCAGCGGTGATTCGCCGGTTCCTGTCGGCTCGTACTTCTCAACCTTCGGCAGCTCCAGCGGAAGCTCTTCTTCCGGAACCGGAACATTGCCGCACTTCGGGCAGTGAATGATCGGAATCGGCTCGCCCCAGTAACGCTGACGGGAGAAGACCCAGTCACGCAGCTTGTAGTTGATGGTCTTCTTGCCGAAGCCCTTCTCTTCTACAATTTCTGCTGCTTTCTGCTTCAGAACTGCGGACTCCATGCCGTTCCATTCACCTGAATTGATCATGGTGCCGGCCGCTTCCGTATATGCCTCCTGCATATCCGGGATCTCAACGCCGTCTTTTGCGATAACTTGAATAATCGGCAGGCCGAATTTCTTTGCGAATGCAAAGTCACGGTCATCATGTGCCGGTACGCACATGATTGCGCCGGTTCCGTAATCTGCCAGTACATAGTCAGAAAGCCAGATCTGGATCTTTTCGTTGTTCAGCGGATTGATCGCATAACTTCCTGTGAAAACGCCCGTCTTCTCCTTTGCTGCCATACGGTCGACATTGGACTTCATGGAAGCATCGTAGATATACTGTTCAACTGCTTCTTTGTTCTCCGGTGTCGCAAGTTTTGCAGCGAGCGGATGCTCCGGAGAAAGAACCATAAAGGTCGCACCGAACAGGGTGTCCGGACGCGTGGTGTAGACTGTGATTTTCTCATCAAATCCGTCGATCGGGAATTCGACTTCCGCGCCGTAGGATTTTCCGATCCAGTCGGTCTGCATTTTTTTGACTTTTTCCGGCCAGTCAAGCTTGTCCAGATCATTCAGCAGACGCTCTGCGTATGCCGTGATTTTCAGCATCCACTGGCGGAGATTCTTCTTGGTAACTTCCGTGCCGCAGCGCTCACATTTTCCGTCAACGACTTCCTCGTTTGCCAGGCCTGTCTTACAGGACGGGCACCAGTTAATCGGAAATTCTTTTTCGTAGGCAAGACCCTTTTTGAACATCTGGACAAAAATCCACTGTGTCCACTTGAAGAACTTCGGATCCGTCGTGTTGACTTCCATATCCCAGTCATAAATCGCACCGATCTGATCAATCTGTTCTTTGATGCGGGCAACATTTTCTGCTGTGGAGACTGACGGATGAATGCCCATCTTGATCGCATAGTTCTCAGCCGGAAGACCAAATGCATCCCAGCCCATCGGATGGATCAGATAATAGTTGTGCATCATCATGTAGCGGCTCCATACATCAGAGATAACGTAGCCTCTCCAGTGTCCGACATGAAGGCCGTTGCCTGACGGATACGGGAACATGTCAAGGCAGTAGTATTTCGGCTTCTTGCCGTCCTCGACATTGATCGGATTGATTTTCCAGTTCCTGCGCCACTTCTGTTCAATGGCTTTGTGGTTGAATGGTGTTGCCATGGGTCCTCCTCATTATACAGGGCTGTAACATTGCTCACCCTGCTGTCAATATTTTCTTCCGGAAACCGTTTTCACTTAGTCCTCGCGCAGCGGCTCTAAACTCACATTTCGTCTCCCGGACTCATGTTCGTAAAGAACCGGCGCTGCGGATGTTTCCTCCAGAATAATACTGATGCAGGGTTTCGCAGCGTCACAGCCCCATTATATTGCTATCTTAAATTAGTTGAAGGATTACTCCTCAGAGTTGTTAACTTCGTCAGCACGCTCTGCAATCTGCTTCTCCTGAATGTCAGACGGAGCCTGCTCGTAGCGCTCGAATGTGTACTCGAATACGCCTGCACCGCCGGTCATGGAGCGGAGTGTGTTGGAATATCCGTAGATCTCAAGCTCCGGAACCTCTGCCTCGACGATCGTGTTGCCGTCCTTGTCCGGATTCATGCCGAGTACGCGGCCGCGGCGCTTGTTCAGATCGCCCATGATATCGCCGGTGTATGCATCCGGTGCTGTGACCTTCATGTTGACGATCGGCTCAAGGAGAACCGGGCCTGCCTCCATGAAGCCCTTCTTGAATGCAAGGCTTGTAGCGGACTTGAACGCCATCTCGGAGGAGTCTACCGGATGATAAGATCCATCGTACAGAATTGCCTTGACGCCGACAACCGGATATGCAGCCAGCGGACCTGCCTTTGTGCAGTCTGCGAGGCCTTTATCAACTGCCGGGAAGTAGTTCTTCGGAACGGATCCGCCGACGACTTCTTCTTCAAATACGTAAGGTGTCTCAAGATCGCCTGACGGCTCGAAGCGCATACGAACATCGCCGTACTGGCCGTGTCCGCCGGACTGCTTCTTGTACTTGCCCTGTACGTCAGATTTCTTACGGATGGTCTCGCGGAAAGCAACCTTCGGCTGTACGAGATCAATTTCTACATTGTAGCGGTCTTTCAGCTTGCTTGCAATGACATCAAGGTGCTGGTCACCGATACCATACAGCAGTGTCTGAGAGTTCGCGGAATCGACTACGATCTTCATGGTCATATCTTCTGTTGCAAGACGAGCCAGACCCTGGGATACTTTGTCGACATCCTTTTTGTCTTTTGTAATATAGCGCTTAACGGTGTAAGGCTTGGAGATCTTGATGGTTCCGAAGTCGACCTGATGATCCTTTGTTGCCAGGGAATCACCGGTCTTTGCGGTTGCAAGCTTCGCGACTGCACCGATATCACCTGCGTGAAGTTCCGGCACTTCGTTGGTCTTGTTGCCGCACATAACATAGAGCTTGCCCAGTCTCTCGTCGCATTCCTGCGAAACGTTGTAGAGGGTCTCGTTTGCCTTGACAACGCCAGAGCAGATCTTGATCAGGGAATACTTTCCGAGGAACGGATCTGCGATGGTCTTGAAGACGAACGCGCTCTTCGGCTTCTGGAAATCATAGTCAGCGTCGAATGTGCCGCTGCCGCTCTTGTCCAGCCCGGCTTTCTTGCGCTGGGACGGATTCGGGAAATATGCAACGACGTCATTCAGAAGAATACGGATACCCTGCAGATTGACCGGTGCGCCCATGCAGACCGGAACGATGCTGCCGTCATGTACGTTGGTAGCAACTGCAGCTGCAATCTCTGCATCAGAGAACTCATCTCCCTCAAAGTAACGCTCCATGAACTCCTCGCTGGTCTCAGCGACGGATTCGATCAGTTCGCTTCTGTAGTTCTCAAGGTATTCCATGGAATATTCCGGTACCGGAATCTCTTCCTTCTTATCCTTGTCGATATACTTGCGGGCTTTCTGCTTGATAATGTTGACATAGCCGATGAACTTCTCGTTCTCACGGATCGGCATATGCAGCGGAGCGATGCGCTTTCCGTAGAGTTCCTGCAGTTCTTCCACGACCTTGCGGTAGCTGACATTGTCAATATCCATATCTGTAACAAAGATCATACGCGGCAGATTGTAGCGCTCGCAGAGATCCCATGCCTTCTTCGTGCCGACTTCGACGCCGCCCTTACCGGAGACAACGATGATTGCAGCGTCAGCTGCTGCGGCAGCTTCCTCAGCCTCACCGACAAAGTCGAAGAATCCCGGTGTATCAAGGATATTAACCTTGACGTCATTCCACTCGATCGGGAGCATTGCAGTTGAAATGGAAAACTTACGCTTAATCTCTTCCTTATCGTAATCGCTGACTGTATTTCCGTCAGTGACTTTTCCCAATCTGTTTGTAATACCGGAGAGGTATGCCATTGCCTCTGCAAGGGTGGTCTTTCCGTCGCCGCCGTGTCCGAGGAGAACGACGTTTCTGATTTTCTCTGTGCTGTAAACTTTCATATCTACTGTTACCTCCCAATTTGATCATATACAACCGGACATCTTTCCCGCGGTAAATACTGCTGGAAATCATTCCGGACGTATTTAAAATAATCGTGCATCTGTTTTTGCGCACTATGGATATATTTTACTAATGATTGGCTTCTTTTTCAACCCTTTTATAACATTTTGACTTTTCCCGGCGCTTGCTTTACACTACATTTTGACTGAGATTTTTTCCGGCAGCAGAAATCAATATCTTATCAGCACCTTACCCGAAACCCGCTAAGGAGTCTATTCATGAAAACAATCGGATTTTACGGACTTGGCCTGATCGGCGGATCACTTGCCAAGACCATTCGGAAATATTTCCCGGAAACAGAACTGATCGCATGGAACCGGACACACGCAGTTCTGGAAGAAGCAGTCCGGCAGAACATTATCGATTACGCCTGCAGCCCGGAAGATCCCCGCTTTGCAGAATGCGATCTGCTCTTCCTGTGCGCGCCTGTGCAGGCAAATGCGGACTTTCTTCCAAAACTCGCAAAAATCACAAATAATTCATGCATCATCTCGGATGTCGGAAGTGTCAAAAACAACATTGTAGCCGCCGCGGAAGAAGCGGGACTTTCTTCCCGGTTTATCGGCGGTCATCCGATGGCAGGTTCTGAGCGGACCGGCCTATCCAGCGCCTCTGATTACCTGCTTGAAAATGCATATTATTTTCTGACCCCGTGCAGGGATGTTCCGCAGGAATCCGTCACGAAACTGCACGATCTCATTGCCGCCTGCAGGGCAATTCCCATGGTCACGACCGCTGCCGCCCACGACTACATTGTCGCAGGTGTCAGCCATGTGCCGCACATCGTTGCTTCTGCGCTCGTTAACCTTGTGCGGACCGGCGACACAGATGACCAGCTGATGAAACTGGTTGCGGCCGGCGGTTTCCGCGACATCACGCGTATCGCCTCATCGTCCCCGGATATGTGGGAGCAGATCTGCATGACAAACGGTTCGCAGATCAGCAGAACGCTCGGCAGATATATTGAGCTTCTCCGGCAGGCACAGAATTACGTTGATACCGGAAACGGTGCTGCTATCCACGAGATGTTTTCTTCCTCGCGTGACTACAGAGACTCCCTGTCTGATACGGTCACCGGCCCGGTTCCGCGGCAGTACATTATCTATCTGGACATCTACGATGAGGCCGGCGGTATCGCTACAATTACGACGCTGCTGGCAATGAGCGGCATCAACATCCGGAACCTGGGCATCATACACAACCGCGAATTCGAAGAAGGAGTCCTGCGAATTGAGTTTTATGACAGCGGCGCCCGTGACCAGGCTGTCGAGATTCTGAAGAAACGGAACTACGTGGTAAGGAAAACGACGTAAAATCAGAGTTTGTTGAGGAAAAGAAATGATTATGAAAAAAACCAGCTGTCCTCTGAAAGGACAGCTTCAGGTCCCCGGCGACAAGTCCATCTCTCACCGCTCTGTTATGATCGGATCGCTTGCGAACGGAACAACCCGCGCCAGCGGCTTTCTGGCCGGCGCGGACTGTCTGTCTACCATCTCCTGCTTTCAGAAAATGGGAATTGACATTGCGCTGGACGGAACAACGGTTACCATTCACGGGAAGGGACTGCACGGGCTGAATGCCCCGGACGGAACACTTGACTGCGGCAACAGCGGAACCACAATGCGGCTGCTTTCCGGTATTCTGGCCGGACAGAAATTTCCAGCCCGCCTCACAGGAGATGCCTCCCTGCAGACCCGTCCGATGCGGCGCGTCATTGATCCGCTTATCGCCATGGGTGCGGATATTCGGAGTGAATCCGGATGCGGATGTGCACCGCTCCTGACAGCGCCTGCAGCTTTGCATGGCATCCGGTATACTTCTCCGGTTGCCTCAGCACAGGTCAAATCCTGTGTGCTGCTTGCAGGGCTCTATGCCGGCGGAGAAACCACTGTGACAGAACCCGCCGTTTCCCGCAATCACACCGAACTGATGCTGCATGGTTTCGGCGCACAGCTTTCCACATCCGGGACCTCTGTTACGGTACAGCCTGAACCGGAACTGACCGCTGCTGACATTCGGATCCCAGGTGACATTTCTTCAGCGGCATACTTTATTGCCGCCGGTCTGATGGTCCCGGACGCCGAGATTCTTCTGACCAATGTCGGGATCAATCCGACGCGCGACGGCATGCTGGAAGTCATCCGTATGATGGGCGGCACAATTCTTACAGAAAACCGGCAGATTTCCGGCGGTGAGACTTCTGCAGACCTGCTTATCCGGCACCAGTCACTGCACGGCTGCACAATTGCGGGAGGACTGATTCCCCGGCTGATCGACGAACTGCCGGTGATCGCAGTTCTGGCCGCGTACGCTGACGGAACCACCATCATACGTAATGCGCAGGAACTCAAAGTAAAAGAATCCAACCGGATTGATCTGGTCGTCAATATGCTGCGTGCCATGGGTGCGGATATCGAAGCAACAGAAGACGGCATGATCATACACGGCGGAAAGCCGCTGCACGGCGCTGTCATTGAGACAAATCTGGATCACCGCATGGCGATGTCGGCTGCTGTCGCTTCGCTCGCCGCAGAAGGTGAAACCGAAATCAAAGACGCAGATTGCGTTAACATTTCCTATCCACAATTCTACGAGGATTTAAAAAAGCTGCAGGCCTGAATGAGGCCCGCAGCTTTTTCACTATTATCATACTAATGATATATCGCTGAAAATAACACGTATGATTATGTGCCCGGCAAATCCCGGTGGGTCCGGTTCCGGTACACCTGGTTCGTTAGCCGATCACATCCGCCATGTCATACATGCCGGCCGGTTTTCCGGCCAGATATTTTGCCGCCGAAACGGCACCCTTTGCAAAGATTGCGCGGGAATACGCCGTGTGGCGGAGTTCGATCACTTCATCTGTTCCTGCATAGATCACATCATGCACACCGACAATGCTGCCGCCGCGCACTGCAGAGATCCCGATTTCTTTCGCATCACGCTTCTCATGGCGCTGACTGCGGTCGAATACATAGGTATATGCCTGATCCATTGCCTCGTTGATAGAATCTGCCAGCGCCAGTGCTGTGCCGCTCGGTGCATCCAGCTTGCGGTTGTGGTGCTGCTCGACGATCTCCATGTCAAATCCTGCTTCTGCGAGCACACGTGCCGCTTCCTGGACAAGCTTCATCAGCAGGTTAATACCCAGAGACATATTGGCTGAGCGAAGGATCGCAACTTCTTTGCTGTAATCGCGCATTTTCTGAAGCTGTTCCTCTGTCAGCCCGGTTGTACACAGAACAAGCGGCAGGTTTCTTTCTTTTGCAAATTCCAGAATACCGTCTGCTGCCTTATAGTTAGAAAAATCGATAATAACATCCGCTTCCACATCACAGTCAGCCGGATTGGTAAAGACCGGATACGGTCTGTCGCCGCGATCAACAACATCAATGCCTGCGACTGCCTCGACTGCCGGATCCTCTGCGATCACATCTGTGAGCACTCTGCCCATAAAACCACTGCAGCCATTTAAAATCACTTTTGTCATGTTCCTACTCCTCATAAATCACAGACTTCGGAAATGCACTTTGTACATTTTCTGTCTGTAAATCGCGATCTCCGACCGTGCGCAAGCTGCGCAACGCACTTGTACGTCTTCCTTTGCGGCCCGGCCCTGTCTGATCCTTCCTTTGCGATCCGGCCTGCCTGATCCTGCTTGTCTTACTCTGCCAGCTGAAGACCAAAGTCTTTCATGGCCTTCTTCAGAAGTTCTTTGTTCTCCGGTGCCATCTCACAGAGCGGCATGCGGTACGGTCCGACTTCTTTGCCCATCAGGTTCATCGCTTCCTTAACCGGAATCGGATTTACCTCACAGAACAGTGCCTTGATCAGCGGAAGTGCATCCAGCTGCATCTTTGCCGCTGCAGGATAATCTCCTTCGAGGCACTTCATGCAGAGATCATGTGTATATTTCGGTGCAACGTTTGCAAGTACAGAGATAACGCCGATGCCGCCGAGGGAGCTGATCGCAACAATCTGATCATCATCACCTGAGTAAACATCCAGTGCGTCTCCTGCCAGATGCTTTGTCATTGCAATCTGGGAAATATTGCCGCATGCCTCTTTGATGCCAACGACATTCTCAGCATTCTTTGCAAGATATGCAGCTGTCTCCGGGAGAATATTAACGCCGGTTCTGCTCGGCACATTGTACATGATAATCGGCGTATGAACGGCATCTGAGATCATGCTGTAATGCTTAATCAGGCCGCGCTGTGAAGCCTTATTATAATAAGGAGTAACAATCAGCAGGCCTTCCACGCCGTATTCTTCCGCTTCTTTTGACATCTGAACAGCAACAGCTGTATCATTGGAGCCTGTTCCTGCAACGACCGGAACACGGTGATTGACGGTCTTTACACAGTGTTCAATCACAACAAGATGTTCTTCAATGGACATCGTTGCTGATTCGCCTGTCGTTCCGCAGATAACAATGGAATCGGTTCCGCCGGCAATCTGCTCCTCAACCAGTTCGTCAAGCTTATCGAAATTCACACTGCCGTCTTCATGCATCGGTGTGACAATTGCAACGCCTGAACCCTTAAAAATCGCCATAGTATACTCCTCCTTTTGATGCATCTCTCCTGCCGCAGACGCGGCCGGCTCTTATTTATAATAATATTTCCCTGTTTTTAATATATTTTTACCAGATATGTCCTGTAAATAGCCATACCTTTGTTAAAGATATCACGCATGACAAGTATTGTCAAGAAAAGCGGAGCGTGGTATAATCCTAATTCAGGCTTTTAAAAAACCATGAATTTGAGGATTCAACACATGAAACGTGAAGATGTCAGAAATGTAGCGATCATTGCACATGTCGACCATGGCAAAACCACACTTGTCGATCAGCTGCTGCGCCAGAGCGGTGTATTCCGTGAGAACCAGCAGGTGCAGGAACGCGTAATGGATTCCGGTGATATTGAGCGCGAGCGCGGCATCACCATTCTTTCCAAAAACACTGCTGTATCTTATAACGGTGTAAAAATCAACATCATCGATACACCCGGCCACGCTGATTTCGGCGGCGAGGTTGAGCGTGTCCTGAAAATGGTAAACGGCGTCATCCTTCTGGTTGATGCATTTGAGGGTCCCATGCCGCAGACGCGCTTTGTTCTGCAGAAGGCACTGGAGCTCGACCTAAAAGTAATTGTATGTCTCAACAAGATTGACCGTCCGAATGCGCGGCCGGAGGAAGTCACAGACGATGTTCTGGAACTGATGATGGATCTCGGCGCGTCAGACGAACAGCTGGACGCTCCTTTCCTGTACGCTTCCGCCCGTGACGGGTACTGTACCAGAGAGCCCAATGAAACCGGCACTGATATGACGCCGCTCTTTGAGACTATTCTGAGTGATATTCCGGCGCCGGAAGGCGACCCGGATGCCGGTACGCAGGTGCTGATCAGCACGATCGACTACAATGAATATGTCGGCCGGATCGGCATCGGCAAGATCGATAACGGCCGGATTGCCGTCAATCAGGAAGTGCTCCTGATGAATCATCACGATCCTTCCAAGAAGGAAAAAGTAAAAATCAGCAAACTCTATGAATTCGACGGTCTGAACCGCGTCGACGTACAGAGTGCAGATGTCGGTGCGATCGTCGCTGTCACCGGTATCCCGGATCTTCATATCGGCGATACCCTCTGCGACCCGGAACACCCGGACCCGATTCCCTTCCAGGAAATCACAGAGCCTACGATTGCCATGAATTTTCTGGTCAATGACTCTCCGTTCGCCGGTCAGGAAGGAACCTATGTGACTTCCCGTCATATCCGGGACCGTCTTTTCCGTGAACTGAATACAGATGTCAGCCTCCGTGTGGAGGAAACTGACTCGCCGGACTGCTTCAAAGTATCCGGCCGCGGCGAACTGCATCTCTCCGTTCTGATTGAGAACATGCGCCGGGAAGGCTATGAATTCGCAGTCAGCCGTGCCGAGGTCATTTACAAACACGATGAGCGCGGCAAGCTGCTGGAACCGATGGAAATTGTTTATGTCGATGTTCCGGAAGAGTTTTCCGGCACTGTCATCCAGCGTCTCTCAGAGCGTAAAGGTGAACTGCAGGGCATGAGCATGGGCGCCGACGGAAACACACGGCTGGAATTCTCCATTCCGTCCCGCGGCCTGATCGGCTTCCGCGGTCATTTCCTGACCATGACAAAAGGAACCGGTATCATGAATACGAACTTCGATGGATACGGTCCCTACAAAGGTGATATTTCCTTCCGGAAACAGGGCTCACTGATCGCATTTGAGACCGGTGAATCCGTCGCCTACGGCCTCTTCCAGGCACAGCAGCGCGGCGCACTCTTCATCGGCCCCGGCGTCCGCGTGTATGCCGGCATGATCATCGGCCAGTGTGCAAAGCCGGAAGATATTGAATTAAACGTCTGCAAGACCAAACATCTGACGAACACACGGTCGTCCTCTGCAGATGAAGCACTGACATTGACAACACCGAAAATCCTCTCACTGGACGAAGCACTCGAGTTCATCGACCAGGATGAGCTGGTGGAAGTCACACCCGAGACGCTGCGCATCCGCAAGCGCCAGCTTGATTCCCGCCTCCGCAAGCGTGAAGCCATGAAATAAGATCGAAGGAGACAGGGGACGGTTCTCTGTCTCCTCATTTAATATAATATTCTCGACAAAAGAAAGGGATGCACTTTCCTGCGCAGCGAATTATATCTGAGCTGCGTGGAAATTGCATCCCTTTTGTGCAGAGAAAAGGAAACAGAGAACCGTCCCCTGTCTCCTTCACAGTCCTGTCCCGATCAGATCCTGCAGTGCCTGAATCTCCGCCAGGATCTCGTCCACTTCTGCATCTGAAAGCCGTTCTGCCTTCCTGCGGGACATGCGCTCCAGATTGGCCGTGCGGCGCTGGATCTCACGCTTTTTCTCCCGCTCCAGTTCTTTTTTATTTACCTTCAGATACTGATGTCCGACCGCGGCCATCCGCCCTGCGTCTGAAACTGCGTCAAATCGTTTTTTCCTGATTCCGTCATCCGCCGAAAACGCCTGTGCCTCAAAGACGGCGCGCTCGATCTCATCCTCTGACATGTTTGTGCCCGCTGTAATGGTAATGGATTTTTCCTTGCCGGTTCCAAGATCCTTTGCAGACACATTGACAATGCCATTTACGTCGATATCAAATGACACTTCAATCTGCGGAACCCCTGCAGGCGCCCGCTTGATGCCTGTGAGTCTGAAATTGCCCAGCAGCTTGTTATCTTTCGCGAACTGCCGCTCTCCCTGCAGTACCTTGATATCAACCGAGGTCTGGTAATTCGCAGCCGTTGAAAATATTTGTTTGTGACTGGTCGGAATGGTTGTGTTCCGGTCAATGATTTTCGTCGCAATTCCGCCGATCGTCTCGATTGAGAGGGAAAGCGGTGTCACATCCATCAAAATCAGGTCCGTCACAAATTCATCTGACGCCTCACCGGCAAGTCTTGCCGCCTGAATTGCCGCACCAAGTGCAACACATTCGTCCGGATTGATATTGCCGGAAGGTTCTTTTCCCGTCATCTGTCTGACTTTCTCACGCACGGCCGGCATTCTGGTGGAGCCGCCAACCAGCAGCACCATACCCAGTTCTGATGCCTTCACACCGGCATCCTGCAGAACCTGCTGCACCGGTGCTTCCGTCCTCCTGACAAGATCTTCGGTCAGTTCCTCAAACTTCGCGCGCGTGATATCGAAATACAGATGAATCGGCTCTCCTTTCAGCGTTGCAATGAAGGGAATGTTAATTGACGTCTGTATTGCAGTGGACAACTCTTTCTTCGCATTCTCACAGGCCTCTTTGATACGCTCTACCGCAGAAATGTCTTTCGCGAGATTGATCTTATGCTCTCTCCGGTATTCTTCTAAAATATAATCCGCCAGCCGCTGGTCAAAATCGTCTCCGCCCAGATGGTTGTCCCCTGCCGTCGCCAGTACCTCGATCAGGCCCTCGCTGATCTCAATCAGCGAGACATCATATGTACCGCCGCCCAGATCAAAAACCATGATTTTCTGCGGCGTCGCATGATCCAGACCGTAGGCAAGCGCCGCCGATGTCGGTTCATTGATAATGCGGAGAACCTCCAGTCCCGCAATTCGTCCGGCATCCTTCGTCGCCTGACGCTGTGCATCGTTGAAATACGCCGGCACCGTAATGACCGCACCCGTTACTTCTGTTCCCAGATATGCTTCAGCGTCCTTTTTCAGTTTTTGCAGGATCATCGCCGAGATTTCCTGCGGTGTATAGTCGCGGTTATCTGCCCGGAAACAGTAATCCGTTCCCATCTGCCGCTTAATTGATGAAACCGTTCTTGACGCATTGACTGCCGCCTGTCTTTTGGCTGTGTTTCCCACCAGACGCTCTCCGATTTTGGAAAATGCCACGACAGAAGGCGTCGTGCGGCTTCCTTCAGAATTGCTGATCACAACCGGTGCGCCGCCCTCAAAGCACGCGACACAGCTGTTCGTTGTCCCGAGATCGATACCGATGACCCTTCCCATACCGGTTTATTCTCCTTTTTCAATCAGATCCTGCAGATAATCATGGGACGATCCCATAGACCGCTCCTTCCGGTACAATTTGAAAATCCGCTGGTCCGTCGGCGGCGGTTCCACAACCTTCGTCTCCGGCTGCGGCACATCGGCGTACTCAATCTTTCCGCGGATCTCCTGCATCCGGAAATCCACCGCTGTAATAACGTCTGCACACTCGCGCAGCTCTTCCGTGATTTCCTCTGTATTTTCCAGGTCCTTATTATACTTCAGCTGATGCTCGACACTCGCCCAGAAATCCATCGCAATGGTTCTGCACTGAATCTCAACCCGGCGCATCTTCTTCTCTCTGGAGAGGAAGATCGGCACCTCTACGATCAGATGCAGACTGCGGTATCCACTGTCTTTCGGGTGTTTAATGTAATCCTTGATGTCAATCATTCTGACATCGTCCTGATGCAGCAGCAGATCCGCGATGGAATAAATATCTTCCGGAAAGCTGCATACAATCCGCACGCCTGCGATATCAGAGATGTGTTTCTCGATATTTTCGATCGTGACATCCAGATCCTTCCGGCGCAGTTTTTTCAGCAGACTGTCCGGCTTTTTCAGACGGGATTTAATCGTCTGAATCGGATTTCTGTTGTAGGAAAGCGCAAACTCATTATTCAGGACATTGAGTTTTGTCTCAATCTCCATGATCGCACAGCGGAACTCCATCATCAGGTGCGTATATTCCTGCCGGAACTCACGAAACTCATCAACCTTATCAATATTCAGCGCATCAATCTGATTGATCGCTTCATTTACAAATTCCATGTTTTTCTCCCCATTACCAGTTCTTCAGAACTTCATAAACCGCATGAACCGGTAGTCCGAATACGTTGAAATAGTCTCCTGTGATCTGCTCCACGTGCCTGGAAAACACCCCCTGGATTCCGTAGGCACCTGCTTTGTCCATCGGCTCACCCGTCGCAATATAAATATCTATTTCTTCGTCACTGAGCGGCCCGATCTTCACCTCTGTCCGCACAGCAAAGCTTTCTTTTCTGGAAATCCGGTGCGCACAGCGCTCCGCAATCGTAACACCGGTATAGACATCGTGTGTCCTTCCCTGTAATTCCCGCAGCATGTTCCGGGCATCTGCTTCGTTTTCCGGTTTTCCGAGAATTACACCGTCCATGGTGACGATTGTATCCGCGCCGAGCACAACCGTCCCCGGCGGCATCTGGCGCAGTACGTCCAGGCATTTTCTGCCGGAAAGTTCTTTGACAACTTCTGCCGGATCTGTCTTCGTAGTCGTTTCATCCGCATCACTGGTCCGCACCTCAAACGGGATGCCTGCCGTCGCCAGCAGTTCCCGTCTCCTCGGGGAACCGGATGCAAGTATTATTTTCTGCATGTTTTACTCCGGTAATTCTATTCAGCCCGTCATCCCGTCAGAACGCGTTACATGCCGTGCAGCACGGGCAGCAGACTGTTTTACTGCCGTTCAGACACCCGTCCCGGCAGAGCGCTTCTGTACGCCGCACGCCGCGGAAGGAAGACTGTTTCACTGCATTCAGATGCAGAGCAGAGCTGTAAGCCGGGTTATGTCTTGTATGATCATCTATCTATGCCCTGCCGTTGCCGGCAGGTTCCTGCGACCCACCTGAGGACGAGACGGGCAGCCTCATGGTCCTCTGTTCGGTCTTGCTTCGGATGGGGTTTACAGAGCCTGCGCGTGTCACCACCGCAGCGGTAGTCTCTTACACTGCCTTTCCACCCTTACCTGCTGACGCAGGCGGTCTATTTCTGTTGCACTATCCCTGGAGTCACCTCCGCCGGACGTTATCCGGCATCCTGCCCTGTGAAGCCCGGACTTTCCTCAGCCGGTCTCTTTCGATCCTTCCGGCCGCGATCATACACTCTACTCTGCATCCTGAAAACAATCAGTTCCGGCAGATTCATCTGCCATATTATACATTTATCGTTTCCGGCAGGTTATACATCAAAGCAGCTGCCGCCGATAAATTCACGCAAAATGGAATTGTTCGGAATTCCGTCTGAAGGAATCCCCACAAAATAACTCAGGAATTTCAGCAGACGTTTTGCTTCCACATATTCTTTTGCCGTATCCGGAATCTGGAACAGCAGCGGCTCCGCGTAAATCTTCAGCACTGACATCTCATAAATCAGTGCAGAATTAAACATGGCATCCGCATGCTCCTGATTCGGGAAAATATACTTTTCTTCTCCTCTGCGGACAGAATCCCACATGGCAATGGTTTCCTGTGCCGAGGTCGCTCTTGTTCTGTAATCCCGCACAATCCGGCGGATCAGTCTGCCGTCCGTCGTCGGTATGCGGTTATGCTCATCAATATTCATCTGCGTCAGCGCACTCAGGTAGATTTTGAACTTCTTATCCGAAGGAATGAAATCACTCATACGGTCATTGAGTCCGTGGATTCCCTCAATAACGAGAACATCTCCTTCGCCGAGCTTCATATAGTCGCCCTTGTACTGCTTGCTGCCGGTCACAAAACTGTAGCGCGGCAGTTCCACTTCCTCGCCGTTCAGCAGTTGTGTCATCTGCTTCTCAAACAGATCAAGATCCAGTGCCTCCAGGCACTCGAAATCATAGGACCCGTCCGGATTCTTTGGCGTCTCGGAACGTTCTTTATAATAATTGTCGACACTGATCGGATGCGGTGTCAGCCCATTCACCGAAAGTTGTGTGGAAAGTCTTCTGGAGAATGTTGTCTTCCCGGAAGAGGACGGTCCCGCAATCATAATAAATTTTACATGTTTATGCGAAGCAATTTCTTTCGCAATCTCAGCGATTCTTCCCTCGTGCCGGGCCTCCTCAACCAGCATAACATGGCTGATTCCCTCCTGGCAGATCGACGTATTCAGACGTCCTACTGTGTTGATGCCGATCCACTCTGCCCACGCCTCGGATTCCTTCTGGATCTGAAATACCTTTTTCGAAGGAGCAAACGGAGCCACATGTTCCGGATCAGATTTCTCAGGTGTCAGCAGAACAAAGCCGTCCTCGTAGGGCATCAGATCAAACCAGCGCAGATACCTGGTATTGGTGACCATATATCCGTAGAAATAATCCTGATAGTCACCCAGCGAATACAGATTGACTGTAGAACCGAGGCGGTAACGGAAGAGTTCTTCCTTATCTGTCAGACCACGCGCATGAAAAATGGAGCGCGCCTCTTTGAGCGGAACCTGATCCTTTACAATCGGCAGTTCTGCCTCGACCAGTTCCTGCATACGCACTTTTACCTTCTGCAGAAATTCTGCATCCGGCTGCAGATCTCCGTGCATCTGATAGAAATATCCGTTTGAAATACTCAGGACCTGCACGATCCGCGGAATCTCAGGGAGTCCCGTCACATCCTTGATTGCCTTAAACAGCAGCAGATTCAGGCTCCGCTTATAGGTCTTATGCCCGCTGTCGTCTGCAGTCGTGACCATGGTCACTTCTGCGTCGTCTTTGACCGTGCGGTGCAGTTCCCTAAGAACTGTATTTTCCAGCACAAGGACAATCTGGTGTTCGTATTCCGGCTGCAGCGCTGCAGCGATCTCCCCATAAGTGGTTCCCTGTGGATATGCATATGCGATTCCATTGATATGAATTGTACATTTCTTCGTATCCATGCAACTGACCTCTCTGTTGTTTTCAACGCAGATGGGAGCCCCCGCCTCTACCGGCAGCGACATTGTATCAACTTTAACCCATTAGAAGGTTTCATTTTTAAAGAACAGCGCCCGGGTGCATCACTTCTGCCCCTTTCACGGCACATTCCGGAAATGCTTTCCGAACCAGCTGAACAATATCGTCAATGAAACAGTATTCGGTTCCGTAGTGACCGGCATCGATGATGCAGAGTCCGTCTGAAACTGCGTCAATCGCCGTGTGATGATCAATATCACCGGTAATCAGTACCTCTGCATGTTTATCCAGCGCAAACCCGGTCATACTCTTGCCCGACCCGCCGGATACCGCTGCACGCCTGACCTTCCGGGCCCGGTCGCCGTAAACCACAACATGCGGCAGTTTCATCTGCTTTCTGACGAACGCCGCAAGTTCCTCCAGCGTCATCTCCTCCGGGAGCAGTCCGACCCGGCCGATTCCTTCCGCCGCACCATCACGCTCACCGGTCTGTTCCAGCACTTCTGCATCCTGCAGATACAGTTGCTGCGCATTCAGATCTGCCATTCTGCAGACATCATAATTCGTATGCATCGCGTAATATGCGATGCCTTTTTCTATCATCGTAACCAGCCGTCTGCCGACAAGGTCACCGTCGTTCACCGACCGGATACTTCCAAAGATCAGCGGATGATGCGAAAGAATCAGATCCGCATTCCATGCGACGGCTTCCTCCAGCGTGCGGTCCGTGACATCCAGCGTCACAAAGATCCGGCTGACCGGCGCATCAAAACGTCCCGCCAGCAGTCCGGGATTATCCCATTCATATGCCGCATCTTTCGGAAAAGACTGCTCCAGTCTCTCAATCACTTTTTTTACACGAATGATCTCACACATAACGCTCCCTTGCCGCTTTGATCAATGCGGCCTCTTCCTGCAGCTCGCCGATACGAAGAATAATATGATCCCTGCTTCCGGCGTCTGCAACAGTCTGCCTCTTCAGATTTTCCAGAACACGCAGAACCTGTTTCTCCTTCTTCTTCAGATACCGGAGCAATACCGGATGCTGTTTTTCCAGCAGAACCGGCCCAAAATGATATTCACATTCCGCAGCAAGTACTGTTTTCGTTCCGGCAGGCACGGCGCGGATAATCTGATAGTATTTTCCGTCTTCTTCCACCATATCCTCATCCGCAATCCGGAAAAAGGTTCCTGCAAATGATGTTTCCAGAAGCGTGTGCCGCACCCATGCAAGATCCGACTGCGGTTCCAGAATCAGTTCCTCCGCCGTACCGGTAACAACAGGTGCATCTGTCAGGATTCTTCCGGTCAGTCTGCCTCCCATGCCGGCAATCACAATCGTACCGGCTTCCCGGGGATGCAGTCCTGCAAGTCCGTCTGACAGTCTGACTTCGATCTTGTCCGCACATGCCTCCGCACGGATATGTTCCGATGCGATTTCCAGCGGACCGGGTCTGACATCCGATGCGATCGCATGCATGAACTGGCCTGATTTTATCAGCTGAATCGGAACATACGCGTGATCACAGCCGATATCCGCCAGCGTGCCGGAGCCTCTGATCATGCTGCAGATTGTCTGCAGCCGTTCTGACAGTCTGTTCATCAGTCCAGATAATCCTTCAGCTTTCTGCTGCGGCTCGGATGACGCAGTTTCCGCAGTGCCTTGGCTTCAATCTGACGGATACGCTCACGCGTGACATTGAACTCACGGCCGACTTCCTCCAACGTGCGCGCGCGGCCGTCATCCAGGCCAAACCGCAGACGGAGTACCTTCTGCTCACGCTCGGTCAGTGTGTCCAGCACCTCTTCGAGCTGCTCCTTCAGCATCGTGAATGCGGCAGCATCCGCCGGAATCGGCGCATTGTCGTCCCGGATGAAGTCACCAAGATGGCTGTCTTCCTCTTCACCGATCGGTGTCTCCAGCGAAACAGGCTCCTGCGAAATCTTGAGAATTTCACGGACACGCTCTACAGACATATTCATCTCTTTTGAGATTTCCTCCGGCGTGGGCTCTCTTCCGAGTTCCTGCAGGAGCTGACGGGAAACACGGATCAGCTTGTTGATCGTTTCCACCATATGCACCGGGATCCGGATGGTGCGCGCCTGATCGGCGATGGCACGTGTGATTGCCTGCCGGATCCACCAGGTCGCATATGTCGAGAACTTGTAACCCTTGCGGTAATCAAATTTTTCAACCGCTTTAATCAGACCGAGATTACCTTCCTGGATCAGATCCAGAAACAGCATGCCGCGTCCGACATAGCGCTTGGCGATAGACACCACCAGACGCAGATTGGCTTCAGCCAGACGTTTCTTGGCTTCCTCATCCCCGGCTTCCATCTTCTGCGCAAGATCAACCTCTTCCTCTGCTGTCAGCAGCGGAACCTTACCGATCTCCTTCAGATACATGCGGACCGGATCCTCGATGCTGACACCTTCCGGCACGGAAAGGTCGATTTTCTCCATATCGACTTCTTCTTCATCGATATTGCTGTCATCGTCTTTCAGAAGAAGTACATCATCCGCTTCATCAGAATCATCTTTGGGAACACGAAGTACATCGATTCCGTGTGTTTCCAGATAATTCATAACCTTTTCCATCTGGGCATCAGAAATCTCAACATCCGAAAAATGTTCCACGACTTCCTTGTATTCAAGCGTGTTCTTCCTGCTTCTTCCCAGTTCATTCAGCTCGTGGATTTTTTCCATGAGTTTCTCTTTGTCCATCTTTTTCTCCTTCCGCTGCTTTGCCAATATTACAGGCATTTTTTATATCATCGAACAGAACGTACCGGACCGGTTCCGCCGGCACCTCAGTGCTGTTCAGGTTGCAAAGGTAATTGACTGCAGGCCGGCTGCCTGCAGCTGGTCCAGCTTTCTGCGCGCCTCAGTAAGCTTCATCAGTCCCTCCAGATCCGTCATGGACAACTCTGAAAGCTTCTGATCCAGGGCATCCTTCTTGATCTGGCAGACCATATCTGTCAGTGCCCGGACACGCCCCTGTGCATCTTCCGGGCCGATCTCTCCGTGAAAAAGTGCCGCGGCGCGGCTCTGTGCCTCAGTGTCTTCAAAGTGATCTATAATACTTGCCGGATTCACAGGTTCTCCCGCTTCATTTCCATAGAGCAGTTCTGCGATTGTCCGGTAAAATGGATTGGTAAATTCTTCCGGCGTGATAATGCCGCGCAATTGCCCGGTCAGTCCCGGCTCATTTGCCAGCCAGGTAATCAGCAGTTTCTGCGCCTGATCGGACTGTGTATCGCGCCGGTTCTGCTTCTCGGCCGGGCGTGTTCTGGCAGGTTCTCTGGCAGGCGCTCTCCCGGCGCCGGACAGTGCAAGTTTTCCGACCATTTTCCGCAGGGTTTCCCGTTCCACGCGGTACTGGTGTGCAACTGCGTCCAGATGGCTGTCCCGCTCAATCTCGTCCTCAAGCGTCAGCAAGTGTGCCGCTGCCGCGTGCAGGAAATCACTTTTTCCGCGCGGATCATGCAGATCATAATCCCGCTCCAGCATCCGGATCTCAAACATAAAACTGTTCTCTGCCTGTTCCAGACGCTCTGCAAATGCATCCGGTCCCCGGTTCTTGATAAATTCATCCGGGTCTTTATACGGTTCCAGGTGCACTACTTTGCTGGCCAGGCCGGCCTCCCGCAGCATCGGGATCGCCCGCAGTGCCGCACGCACCCCGGCGTCATCACTGTCATATAGTAATAAAATGCGGTCCGCGTAGCGTTTCAGCAAAGAACAGTGTCCGGATGTCAGCGCCGTACCAAGAGATGCTACTGCATTGGTAAATCCTGCCTGATGCATGGAAATGACATCCATATAGCCCTCACACACGATCATATCCCGCTTCCGGCTGCGCCTTGCGATCTGCAGACCATATAAATTCCGGCTTTTATCAAAAATCTGTGTCTCAGGGGAATTCAGGTATTTGGGTTTCCCGTCTCCCATCACGCGGCCGCCGAATCCAATCACACGGCCGGACGGATCCATAATCGGAAACATGACGCGGTTCCAGAATTTGTCATGTGCCCCCTTTTGCTCATCCATGAAGAAAAGCCCTGATTCCGCCAGAAGCTGATCATCATACCCCTTTCCGGTCAGATAACGGTACAGATCGTTGCTGTATTTATCTGCGTAGCCCAGTCCGAACTGCCGGATTGTCTCCTGGCTCAGTGCCCGGTCCGTCAGATACTGCATCGCACGTCTACCCTCAGGTCTGCGCAGCTTCTGATAATAGTAAGTCGCCGCTTCCTTCTGAATCTCCAGCAGCTTCGTCCGTTTATCTGCAGCGCGCCGCTCCGAAGCAGAATAATGTTCCTCCGGGAGCTGAACCCCGGCCCGCTCTGCCAGCGTCTGTACTGCTTCCTGAAACGTGCGGTTCTCATACTGCATCAAAAATGTATAGACATTGCCGCCCTGTCCGCAGCCGAAGCAGTAATACATCTGCCGGTCCCGGCTGACTGTAAAAGACGGGGTTTTCTCGTTGTGAAACGGACAGAGTCCTACCCACGAACTCCCGCGCCGCTTCAGCCTGACATAGCCGGAAATCACATCGACAATATCGTTCCCCGACCGGACTTCTTCAATTATATCGTCGCTGTAATACATAACACCCTCTGTATCTTCTCACAGGACATCCCAGGCGTGTGGCACATAGATTCCCTCAAAGGTACGGATACAGTATTGATCCGTCATACCTGAAATGTAATCGCAGATCACAACCGCAGTGTCCTCTCCGTCATCGATCATCTTCCGGTATTTCTCCGGCAGTGCCTCCGGGCGCTTCTCGTAATAGTGATAGAGTACTTCGAAAAGCAGTACCACCTTTGCTTCCTCTTTCTTCGCCACCGGGTTGGTATAGACATCCTGAAACATGATTTCCCGCAGCCGCATCATGTGCGCCGCAATTTCCTCAGACTGCCGGATTTCTCCGCCTCCATAACTGGAGGCAATAAGATCATGAATCAGTGTATTCAGACGCATTCTGGTCGTCACGCCGAGTGCCTTCCGGATTTCCTGCGGAATATCCTGCTCGGAAATAATGCCGGCCCGCATCGCGTCGTCCATGTCATGATGAATGTATGCAATTTTATCGCAGATCCTGACGACCTGCCCCTCCGGCATCGCCGGATGTGCGTCCGTCTGATGGTTCAGAATCCCGTCACGCACTTCCCAGGTGAGGTTCAGGCCTCTGCCGTCCTTCTCCAGCAGTTCCACGACACGCAGACTCTGCCGGTTATGTTCAAAGCCTGCCGGCGACAGGGCATTGAGCACCTTCTCTCCAGCATGTCCGAAAGGTGTGTGTCCCAGATCGTGTCCGAGTGCAATCGCCTCGACCAGGTCAACATTCAGCCGCAGCGCCTTCGCAACCGTTCTTGCAATCTGGGAAACCTCGAGTGTGTGTGTCAGCCGGGTTCTGTAATGATCGCCCTGCGGTGACAGGAACACCTGTGTCTTATCTTTCAGGCGGCGGAATGCTTTTGCATGCAGGATCCGGTCGCGGTCCCGCTGATAATCTGTCCGGATATCACACGGTTCCTCCGGCCGCGCACGGCCGCGGGATTCACAGGCGAGCGAAGCATACGGTGCAAGCTCTGTTTTTTCCTTTTCTTCCATGATTTCCCGAATATCCATGCAGTGTCACCTCCCGCTCCGGTGTCCTTCTACACTCGTATTAATTCGACTCCATAAATAAATTACCGCAGGTTATTCGCATTTCCTTTTTTTTGAATATTTTTTTTGAAATTTCTGTTTTTTCCTGTTGACGAACTGCACCTACTGGTGTTACAATACTCCTTGTCGTGCGGAAGTGTCGGAATTGGCAGACGAGCTAGACTAAGGATCTAGTGCCAGCAATGGCGTACGGGTTCAAGTCCCGTCTTCCGCATAAAACGGGAAAGCCAGTAACATCAAGGCTTTCCCGTTTTTTATTGATTTTACGCGGATTCTCCGCATTCATATC